>JAFAGU010000170.1 GCA_019237595.1 Betaproteobacteria bacterium
AAGGACGTCATCAACAAGATGGTCGACCAGCTGAACTCCTTCGCGGCGGAGGTCACGACGGCGATGGCGCGCGGCGACCTCTCGAAGAAGATCACGGTCGAGGTGCGCGGCGAAATCCTCGAGATGAAATCGACGATCAACACGCTCATCGACCAGCTGAACGCGTTCTCCGCGGAGGTGACGCGTGTCGCGAAGGAAGTGGGCACCGAAGGCAAGCTCGGCGGCCAGGCCGAGGTCCGCGGCATCGGCGGCGTCTGGCGCGACCTCACGGAGAACGTGAACTCCATGGCGGCGAACCTCACGAGCCAGGTGCGCGGCATCGCGAGCGTCGTGACGGCCGTCGCCATGGGCGACCTCGACCGCAAGCTCACGCTCGAGGCGAAGGGCGAGATCGCCGCGCTAGCCGAGACGATCAACGGCATGATCGACACGCTCGCGACCTTCGCCGAGCAGGTGTCCAACGTTGCGCGCGACGTGGGCACGGAGGGCAAGCTCGGCGGCCAGGCGCGCGTGCCCGGCGCGGCCGGCCTTTGGCGCGACCTCACGGAGAACGTGAACCGGCTCGCGGCGAACCTCACGACGCAGGTGCGCGCGATCGCGGAGGTGGCGACCGCCGTGACGAAGGGCGATCTCTCGCGCTCCATCACGGTTGAGGCCTCGGGCGAGGTGGCGGCGCTCAAGGACAACATCAACGAGATGATCAGCAACCTCAAGGACACGACGCGCAAGAACACCGAGCAGGACTGGCTGAAGACGCACCTCGCGCGCTTCACGCGGATGCTCCAGGGCCACCGCGACCTCGTCACCGTGTCCCGATTGATCTTGAGCGAATTGACGCCCCTGGTTAACGCGCAGCAGGCCGCCTTCTACGTCGCCGACTACCGCGCGGGCGAATCGCAGCTCGAGCTCCTCGCCGGCTACGCGCAGCGGCACGGCAAGGCGCTGCCGCGCACCATCGCCTTCGGCGAGGGGCTGGTCGGGCAGTGCGCGTTCGAGAAGAAGCGCATCGTCCTGAACGGCGCGCCGCCCGACTATATGCGCATCGGCTCGGCGCTGGGCAGCGCCGCGCCCGTGAACATCGTCATCCTGCCGGTGCTCTTCGAGGGCCAGGTGAAGGCGGTGGTCGAGATCGCCTCCTTCAGCCCGTTCAGCGAGATCCACCAGAGCTTCCTCGACCAGCTGACCGAGTCGATCGGGGTCGTGCTGCACACGATCTCGGCCAACATGCAGACGGAGTACCTCCTGCACCAATCGCAGTCGCTCACGGCCGAGCTGCAGGCGCAGCAGGACGAGCTCAAGAAGACGAACGACCGGCTCGAGCAGCAGGCGCTCAACCTGCAGAAATCCGAGTCCCTCCTCAAGGGCAAGCAGGAGGAGCTGCGCGCGGCGAACGAGCAGCTCCAGGAAAAGGCGCGCCAGCTCTCGGAGCAGATGAAGCAGGTGGAGTTCAAGAACCGGGAGATCGAGCAGGCCCGCTCGGCGCTCGAGGAGAAGGCGGAGCAGCTCTCGCTCTCCTCGCGCTACAAGTCCGAGTTCCTCGCGAACATGTCGCACGAGCTGCGCACGCCGCTCAACAGCCTGCTCATCCTGGCCCGCCTCCTCGCCGACAACGTCGGCGGCAACCTCACGCCGAAGCAGATCGAGTTCGCGCGCACCATCCACTCCTCCGGCGCGGAGCTCCTCGGGCTCATCAACGACATCCTCGACCTCGCGAAGATCGAGTCGGGCACGGTGACGCTCAACATCGCCGAGGAACCCTTCGTCGACGTCGCCGACCACATCGAGCGCCACTTCCGGCAGATCGCCGCCGACAAGGGCCTCGAGTTCGAGGTCTCGCTCGACCCGGCGCTGCCGCCGGCCATCGAGACCGACAACAAGCGCCTGCAGCAGATCCTGTCGAACCTGCTCTCCAACGCCTTCAAGTTCACCGCCAAGGGAAGCGTGCGCCTGGGCATCGCGCCGGCAGCCTCCGGCTGGACGCCGGATCACCCGATCCTCGGCAGCGGGCAAGGGGTGATCGCTTTCTCGGTGACCGACACGGGAATCGGCATCCCGACGAGCAAGCAGCGCCTCATCTTCGAGGCCTTCCAGCAGGCCGACGGCACGACGAGCCGCGAGTACGGCGGCACGGGCCTCGGGCTTTCCATCAGCCGGGAGCTCGCGCGGCTGCTCGGGGGCGAAATCAGCGTGGCGAGCGAGCCCGGGCGAGGCAGCACGTTCACCCTCTACGCCCCCCTCGAATACCGGCCGGTCGAGCCGACGCTGGAGGAAGACCGCCGCAAGCCCGCGGAGAGCTCGCCGCCTTCCGGGCCGCGGACGGAACCGCGCTTGACGGCGCCCAGCCCGGAACGCCCGCTCGAGGGGCGGCGCGTGCTCGTCGTCGACGACGACATCCGGAACGTCTTCGCGCTGACGAGCGCGCTCGAGGTCCACGGCATGCACGTCGAGCACGCGGAGAGCGGCAAGGAAGGCATCGACCTCCTCAAGCGCTCCGGGCGCTTCGACGCCGTGCTGATGGACGTAATGATGCCCGGGCTCGACGGCATCGACACCATCCGCATCGTGCGCCAGCTGCCCGGCTACCGGGATCTTCCGATCATCGCCGTCACGGCCAAGGCCATGATGGGCGACCGCGAGAAGTGCCTCGAGGCCGGCGCGACCGACTACGTGGCGAAGCCGGTCAACATGGACTTCCTCGTCGCGGCGCTGCGGCGCGCGATCGAGGAGAGCGAGCACGCATGAGGGGTCCCGAGGCTGGCGCGCGCGGGGGCGAGCGCATCCGCCTGCGCGTCGATCCCGAGCTGCGTGCGCTCGTGCCGGGGTTCCTCGCCAACCGGCGCAAGGACCTCGAGGCGATCGGGCGCGCGCTTCACTCGGGGAATCTGGAGGCGATCCGCGCCGTCGGGCACAACATCCGCTGCTTCTCGCGCGTCTACGGATTCGAGGATCTCACGGCGCTCGGCGAGGAGCTCCAGCAAGCGGCCGAGGATGCGAGCACGCTTCGCATCGTCCACGCGCAGAGCCAGCTCGCCGACTACCTTGCACGCGTGGAGGTCGCCGAGGGCAGCAACGATCCCAAGGACGACCACTGAATGGCCTCCGAGTTCGATTCCCTCCTGGACACGCTCGCCGGCCTCGCCGCGGCGAACATCGTCATGATCGAGACGCTGCACGAGCACGGCGTGCTCGACAAGCGTCACTTCGCGCACGCCTTCGGGCGCGCGCTCGACACGCTCGCGCCGGAGCATCGCGGAGGCATGGTCGAGCTCACGCTGCGGAACCTTCGCGATCGCTGCATGAACCTTCCCGGCGGCGGCGTGCCTTCCGACGCGCAGGCGTGGCTGCGCAGCCTCGGCGCGCGCTCGCCGTCGCGCTAGCGGCGCTCCTCGACCGCGGCAAACGCTAGACCGGCTTCAGCCAGTTCGGGCGACGGAATTCGCCGACGAGCGTTCCGGCGCCGGACTCGCGTCCCTCCCGGTCGAACCGGATCTCGCGGTTGCCGAAGGGCAGGGACCTGCCCGCGATCACGAGCCGCGGCCGTCCGTCCGCGCATTCGAACTGGAGGATGAGACCGCTCGCCTGGTCCTCGATGATCTGCTCGCGGATCGTGCACAACGCGCCGTTCGGTTTGATGGGCATCTTCGGTTCACCTGTCCGTGGTTTTTCATGCCCGGACTTCTGCAACCGGTATGCCGTGTCGAATCTCCGCTACACGCGTGTGGCCCGACCCTCGAAGGCCGCGACGAATCGCGGCGAGACGGCGCGCAGGCGCTCGAGGCTCACGCGCCCGGAGCGCGTGATGTAGCTCATGGCGAATTCGAGCGGCGGCAGCGTCATGTGCTCGGCGAAGCGCTCGTACCACTGCGCGCTCGCATCGGCGGCCGCCGTCAGCTTGTCGAGGATGGGCCGGCGCGCGGCCTCGTACGCGCGCGCGGCGGCGAGTGCGTTCGTCGGATGCGCTTGGAGCGCGCGGGCGAGGGCGATCGCGTCCTCCATCGCGAGCCGGGTGCCGGAGCCGATCGAGAAGTGCGCGGTATGGAGCGCGTCGCCGAGGAGAACGGCGTTCCCGGCCGACCAGCGGGCGTTGGCCACTTTTGGAAAGTTTCGCCAGACCGATTTATTCGAAACCAAGCCCTCGCCGGCGAGGACATCCGCAAAGACGCGCTCGAGGTAGGTCGTCGTCGCTTGTTCGTTCATCGCGGCGAATCCTGCGCGGGCCCATGTGGCTGCGTCGGTCTCCACGATGAACGTGCTCATGTCCGGCGAGTAGCGATAGTGGTGCGCGTTGAAGGCGCCGTCGCCGTTGCGGCGGAAGGTCTGGGTCAGCGTGTCGAAGCGGCGAGTCGTTCCGTACCAGGCGAACTTGTTCGTCAGGAGGGCGACGGACGCGCCGAGCTCCTTCGCATGCGAGCGCCGCACGAGGGAGTTGACGCCGTCTGCGCCCACGAGGAGGTCCGCGTCCGCGAGCGCTTGCAGCGACGCCACGGGATGGTTGAACTCCACGCGCACGCCGACCGCCTCGACGCGCGCCTGGAGCAAGCGCAGGAGCTCGAGCCTCCCGACGGCGGAAAACCCGACGCCGTCGATGCGCACGACCTTACCTTCCAGGTCGAGCGTGATGTCGGACCAGGACTCCATCGCCGGCGTGATGGCGGCGTAGGTTTCCGGGTCGTCCTCGCGCAGGAACTCGAGCGCGCGGTCGGAGAACACCACGCCGAAGCCGAAGGTCGCGCCTGCCGGGTTCTGCTCGAACACGCGCACGTCGGCCGCGCGGTCGCGGCGCTTGAGGAGGTACGAAAGGTAGAGCCCGGCGGGCCCCGCGCCGACGATCGCGATGCGCATCTTGGGGGCGCTAGTGTGCCACGGTGGGCCGCATCCTCAGCGCCCTCGCACTACACAGATTGTTTCGCTTCATCGATTGGCCTTTGCCGCCGGGCAACGGCGTGCCCGATGTGCGCCGCGCAATCGGCGCGGACGATAGACATCGCCGGTCGACCGGTAAGCAGAATGGGCTCGCGCCGATTGGGCGCGCCCGTCCCGGAGATCCCGATGAAACCTGCAGCCACCGCAATCCTCGTTCGCCTGCTCGTCGTGCTCATCGCCTGGGCGCCATGGCAGGTCCAGGCCGGCATGATCGGCACCGATCGCGCTGCCGCGTCCGCCGATCGCGCCGCGCTCGCGGCGCTCGTCGCGCGCGCCGACGTGTCCTCGGCGCTCGTGAGCCTCGGCGCGCAGCCGGCCGACGTCCAGTCGCGCATCGCCGCCATGAGCGACGAAGAAGTCCGCTCGCTCCAGGGCCGGCTCGAGTCCGTTCCCGCCGGTGGCACGAGCAGCTCCACGAAAACCCTGATCGTGATCATCATCATCGCCGCGATCATCTGGTGGGCGGCGGGACGCCCGGGCATGAACCAGTAAGGAGGAGGAGAGCAGCCGCTTCGCCACTTGGCCGCGGCAGGGCCGCTCGGGGCGCTTCCCCGGAGCCGAAGCCCGGCGGCCTTTTCTCTTTCGTTTTCCGTTCGGAAATTGACCCGTCTCAAAGAGATCGCCGAGGAATAAGAAGCATTCCTGACTGCGCGCGCGCGCCGACGCGCGCTTGACCGCGGTCAAGCGAAAAAAAGCGGCGGTGGAACTATTCTCCGCGCGTTTCGGGCGGGGAACATGCGGACCAAGACGCTGCACGCGGTGAATGAACGTGCGTAGCACGCCTGCGCCGGGTCGCTAGCAATGCGCCTGCCGCGGTGGGCGACGCGATCACTCTGGGTGCTGGAGGGTGCCGCTCTCGCGCTCGCCTACCTCATCTACTACTTCGCTGGTGTGCAGCTCGAGATCATCGCCATGCCGCACCTCGTGGTGTTCGTGGGGCACTAGGCGCTACTATCCGCGGCCGCCCATCCGACGCCGGACGAGGTCGATGTGCTCGCGCAGGACGTAGAGGTGGTGCGCGAAGGCGAGCGGCAGGCGGATGCGGTTCACGCGCTCCTCGATCTCGTCCAGCTTCCTGAGCTGCGCGGCACGGTCTTTCGGCGTCGTGTTCTTCCGTACTTCGGCCTCCAGGAAACTGAGCTCGCCATACCAGCGGTAAACGCGCGCGCGCACGCGCCAGGAATAAATGGCAGGAATGATCCGCGTGGCCGGGACGAGCACCGCGATGAGCGGGATCAGGAGCACGGCCATCCTGTCTATCAGCGTAGCCAGCCAGTAGGGAAGGACGCGGTGCAGGAACGGAGGCCCGGACTTGTAGAAGCGCTCCGCCTGAGTTGAAAGATCGAGGTCGATGTCGCGGTCGGCGGGAAAGTCGTGCTCCTTGCGGAAGAGGCCCGGTCCGCCGTGGACCTCGGTGGCGGCCTGGAGCAGGAGGTACACGAGCGCCGGATGCAGGCTCTCGCGCGCAACCAGCGTGGCGGTGGGAGCGACGAGCTCCACATCCTGCTCCGGAATGTTGGCTCCGAGATCGATCGCGCCGTGCGGCAGCAACAGCCGATGCAGGAACGGGAACTGCCGCACGGTGGCTTCGGCCTGGTCGAGGCTCATCGGCCGCACGCGCGCATCGCGCAAAAGCTTGCCGATGAGCGGATCTTCGGGCGCGGCAACGAACATGGCCACGTCCGCCTTGCCCTCCAGGAGCGCGTCGGCGGCCTGGTCTCCGCTGAGCGACAGAAGGCTGGAGTTGCCGCTATTGACGCCGCTCGCGTCGAGAAGCCGCAGGGAGAGCAGGCGCGTGCCGCCGCCCTCGCGGCCCACGGCGACGCGCTTGCCCTTCAGCTCGCCGAGGCGCATGTAGCGATGGGAGCCGCGATAGAAAATCCACAGCGGCTCGTAGTACAGGCTGCCGAGCGACATGAGCTCCGGCGTCGCGGCCTCCGAGGTGAGGCCGCCCTGCACGAAGCCCAGGTCGACGCCCGAGTTGGGATCCTTCAGCCGCGCGAGATTCTCGACTGCCCCTTCGGATCCTCTGAGCTCCAGCGTCACCCCGTCGCGCGCCAGGATGTCGCGGTAGCGGGCCGCGACGGTGTTATAGGCGCCTTCCTCGCGGCTCGTCGAGATCGTGATCCGGCTCGGCGGCGCCGGTTCGACGTAGTGCAGCCCGACGATGGCCACGATGATGACGATCGTGACCGGGACGATCGCCGTGGTGGCGAGGTCCTTGATGAACTGCCGCAGCCAGCTCGCCATCTTCATGACCATGGCTATTCAAACGCCTCTCGTGAAGGAGCCTGCGTCAATGGCGGTCGACAAGGACCGGCGAGCACGCTTGATCGGTCAAGTTATGCGGCGCTGCCGGTGCATTGTCGGAAAGGGCGAGGCGCACCAGCGTGGAGATCGCCTGGTGCTGGTCGTGCAGGAGATAGTGGTTGGCGCAAGGCGCGAGCCAGTACGCGGCCGGCGCCGTCCGGCGCTTGAGCGCCCGGTCCCACACGTAATCGGCAACGCGCACCGGCGATACCATGTCGTGCGCGCCCCAGATCATCGTGACGGGGATCGCGCTCCGGGCGAGCGCATCCAGGAAGTCGTTCTCGGACTTCATCCGCTCGTTCAGGTACTGGATCGTGCCGGGGATCGCCTTTATTCCGTCCTTGTAGGCGAAGTTGTAGCCGAGAGCGCGCACCTCGGGATCCCCGCGCTCCAGCGGCGGTGAATACTGCGTCTTGCCCAGACCCGCGGCCAGCTGCTCCGGGGAGAGTGCCTGCACTGCCGCGGCGCTTGTGGCGGGATTGAGCATGGCCTTCTGGAAGTCGGTCAGGTTCGCAAGCGGCAGATAAAGGTTGGCATTCGTGAGGAACTGGTGACGAATCCGGAACGGCGCTTTGGGCGCTGCCTGGAGGAGCTGAAGGAAATCGAGCGACACGCTGTCCGCGCGGTCATGGGAAAAGAGGACGAAGTCCTGCAGCGGCACGACCGAGGTGACGAAATACCACACGAGCCGTGCATCATCGCGCAGCGAATAGCGATACCCGTCGCCCGGCTTGTCCGAGACGCCGTATCCGGGAAAGTCGAGGGTGCACACGCGGTAGTCTGTGCGCAGGTCGGTGATGAAATCCCGGAAGTCGAAGCTGCTCGTGGGAAACCCGTGCAGCATGAGGATCGCCGGGTTCGCGGCGTCGCCGGCGCAGGTGTAGAACACCCGGGTCGACCGCCCGTTGTTCTCGGGCAGGGTGGACTTCCAGGTGAAGTATTGCCCCGCGTTTCGCCATTCCTCCGCAGGCTCGGCGGCCCGTGCATCGCCCTGACTGGCCATGGACGCCGAGAGAGTGAAAACGGTGCTTGCCAGAACCGCCGACAGTCGACGCATCATCCGCTCCCCGGACCCGCGAATCGTTTGAAATGTCTGCTATCTTGCCATGGGAGCTTCGCGCGAGATCGAAGGCGCAGGCGCGGTGCGATGCAGTTCAGCGCAAGTCTCCCGTTACCAATCGATACACATTGCGCGCTATTTCAGTGGCCGGTATCGCGTACGCTCCGGGCCCATCGATTTGGAGAACTCCATGGGATCATTCGCTGCGCCGGGTCGGCGGAAAGTCCTCCTGGCTTTGCTTTGCGCCTGCCTCGCCTGCGGCGAAGCGGATGCGCAATTTGGCGGTATGGGCCGCCGCCGCGGAACCGATGATCAATCCGGCCGCCAAGCCGGCTCCGACCCGACCACCAGCGAAATCACGCGCCTGAGCCAAAGTGACCGAACCCGCCTTGCCTTGACGAAGGCGCGGATCGCCCTCGGCCTTACCAGGGACCAGGAAGCGCAATGGCAGGCGTACCAGGATGCGGTGATTGCGCTTCTGGATGCGCAGTCAGCGGCGATCGGCAGTCAAACCCTGTCGGGGCGCCTGGATGAGCAGACGGGCTTGCTCAAATCGAGGCTTGCCGGATTCGAGCGGCTCAGGGACGCGGCCGGCAAGCTGTATTCGGTGCTCACCGACGAACAAAGAGCAATGGCGGATAAGACATTACCGGCGGCAGTCCCTGCTGCGTATCCCGGCCCCAACGTCAGTCCGCGCGGCTAGGTTGACTATGGTGCCGGTAAAGACGCGGCGGATGCTTTGCTCTCTCATTGTGTCGATCGTCTGCGGCTGCACGACGATGTCGAGGAACGAAGCGCCGCCCGTGCTCGGCGCCGCTCCGGCGGGTTTCCCGCCCGAAGTTCGCACGCTGTCTTTGGACCGCCGCTCCGCCTGGGCGTCTTCCCCAGGCTTCCTGGCCGGGCTTCGCGCGGCATCGATCGACGGCCGGACGCACATCCTGGCGCTTTCCGGCGGCGGTGCAGGGGGAGCCTTCGGGGCGGGTGCGCTCGTGGGCCTGAGCGATCGCGGAGAGCGCCCGCAGTTCGAGCTCGTCACGGGCGTGAGCACCGGCGCGTTGATCGCGCCATTCGCGTTTCTCGGACCGGCATGGGACCCGCAGCTCATCGAGGCTGCAATGACGGCGGGCGCCGCGAGCATGCTCCAGTGGCGCGGAGGTATCGTCTTCAACCCGGCGGTCTACAGCGGCGAGCCGCTTGCCGCGTTCGTCGAGCGGACCATGACGCGCGAGCTCTTCGAGGCAGTCGCGCGCGAGGCGAGGAAAGGGCGCGTCCTCCTCGTGGCGACCACCGACCTAGACAAGGAAGAAACGGTGATCTGGAACCTCGGTGCCATAGCCGCTCGCGGCGGAGACCAGGCCTACGCGCTGTTCAAGAACGTGCTCGTCGCCTCTTCCAGCATCCCGGGGCTATTCCCTCCGGTCATGATCCGCGTCGAGCAGGACGGCAAGGCCTACGACGAGATGCATGTCGACGGCGGAACCACGCAATCCTTTTTCATCGGCCCGCAGATCAACCAGTACCTTCCGCAGAAGATCGACGGCCTCGAGAACGCCGCGGTCTACGTCCTCGTCAATGGCCAGATAGGCGTGAGTCCCCATACCACGACGCTCCAGCCGCTCCCCATCCTGTCGCGGAGCTTCGCGGCGACGATGCGGCACATTTCCAGGACCGACATCAGCGTCGCCATCGATTTCGCACGGCGCAACGGCATGGAGTTTCGGTTCACGGTCATTCCGGCGAGCTATCCGTTCCTCGGGCCGCTCTCCTTTGAAACCTCGTCCATCCAGTCGCTGTTCAGCTATGGACGGCGCTGCGCCGCCTCGGGCCGCCTCTGGAGCAGCATCGAGCGCGCTTTCCTTCCATTGAGAGAGGTATCCGAGGGTGGCGCAAACAACGCCCAGGAACCCGATTGTCCAGGGGAACGTTGAAGGCCCACGAGGCCTTTAGCGAGTGACTTGCTGGGGAGTCGGCGGCACTTGGCGCCACGCTTCGGGGCAGGTCTGCACGTACGGGTAGTACGTTTTTGCCGATTCGCAGTAGTACCAGTTCGCCTGGGAAGTTTGCGCGGGCGGGGCCTGCGCGGCCTGATCGGCATTGGAAGAGCCCGTCTTTCCGGAACCACGTTTGCGACTGTCTTGCGTGCCGGCATCTGGTGCGTTTGCGGCGATGGCAAACGGAGGGATCGTCCCATCGAGCAGCTTGTTGGCGACGGATTTCTGCTCGTCGCTCAGCCGCTCGTAGAGGTTCTTCGCCGATTCTGAAATCTGCTGCATCGCTGCGAGGCGGCTCCGTGCCGCGTCAACCCGCTGGTCGACCTTTTGAGGAGCGGTTTGCTCGGGAGCGGAATTCGGCGCGGCCGCACGGGCGAGGTCATAGGCGAGCGCCTTCACGCTCGTCTCGTACGATTGCCAGGCGCTCTGCTGGTCGGGGGTGAGTCGCAGCGCGGCCTTCAACTCGTTCAGGCGACGCTCCTCTTCGTCGGCCAGGCTGGGCGACCCCGAAGGCTGCGTGGCTGGACGATTGCCCGCGTCGGGCTGCTGCTTCTGGCTTCGCTGCTTTTGCTGGCCGCCTCCCTGGTCGCCTGAAGATCTGCCGCCCAGGACATCGCTCAGTACCTTGCCGATCGACGACTGGGCGTGCGCCTGCATGCTGGCGAAGCAAAGCAGCGTTGCAGCCAACACGATCTTCATCGCCTCGAAACCTATTGCGAGTTGCCGGACTTTTCCGCGTTCGCCTTGCGCTCGGCGCCGCGGGCCTCGCGATCGGCCTTCATCTGCTCCCGATCGGCTTTCATGGGATCTCCATCGTAAGTGGTGAATCTAAGCTACTGGGTATGGGCTACGCGAAGAATGCTGGCGTCGGCGGCGAGAATCTGCGCTTGGGGAACCCCGCGCTGGCCGGAGGCCGCCGTGCCATTCACGAACCACACGCCGCCCTGCAGGGTTGCCTTGAAGGGTTTCTTGGCCGCGATCGCTTCGCCGTAGATCGGCAACCAGACGGCTTCGGCGATTCTTACCGCGGTCGCCTCGTCGGGAACGAAGCCGCTGGGCGGACGGCGCACGCTCGTGCCGTCGTCGCAACCCATCAGCGCAGCGAGCGCCAGCGCCAGCGCCGTCAGAGGGCGGGCTAGCGCTGCCACCCGGCGCCCTGCCGCTCGCGCATTTGCCGATGCTTGGCTCGCATCTCCTGGAGCTTGCCAAGCTGCTCGCTCGTGAGAAGCTCCTTGATGCGGCCCATGGTATCGATGCGCATGAACGAGAGGTCCGCGCGCGCCTTGGACTCGGCCTCGAGCGCCTGGCGAACGCGCGCGCGGTCCAGCCGCGGTTGCTCGATCAGGCTGCGAAGGTCCGCGTGTGCCTTGCGAAGGGTCTTCACGAGCTCGCGTCGCGCCGGCGCCTGCTCGTGCAGGAGCTTGAAGATCTGGTCATCCTGCGCTTCCGTGAGGTTGAGTCGCCGCAGCCAATGGAACGACCCTCCGCCATGGTGCATGCGGTGGCCGTGGAAACGATGCTGCTCGGGGGCCGGTGCGCTGGACTGCGCCCCGGCGGCGCCGGGGAGGAGGGCCATGGCGCCACCAGCGATAAGCGTCGCGGCGGCGAGGGCGAAGGTGTGTTTGGGCAGGCGTGACATGCGGATCCTCCAGGATGGTTGCGTCGGAATTTGCGCAGGCCGAGGCTCAAGCGCCGTTAAGCGTTCGTAAAGCTGCGTAAAGAGCACCTGACCATTGCCGGCCTGCGTATCATGGCCGGCGTGCGAAACGGTGGCGCCCCCTTGGCCCCGGAGGTCCTGCTCGCTGACGACGACGTCGAGCTGAGCGGGATGCTGAAGGAGTACCTGGAGCACGACGGCTTTCGCGTGCGCGTCGTGCATGACGGCCGCTCCGCGAGCTCGGCCGCGCTCGACGGAAAGTCCGAGATCGTCGTCCTCGACGTCATGATGCCGCAGATGGATGGTATTGCCTCCCTGAAGGAGATCCGCAAGTCGAGCCGGGTGCCCGTCATCATGCTCACCGCGCGTGGCGACGACATCGACCGCATCGTCGGTCTCGAGCTGGGGGCCGACGACTACGTCCCCAAACCATGCACGCCCCGCGAGCTCGCGGCGCGAATCCGCGCCATCCTGAGGCGGCTGCATCCCGCGCCCGAAGGAGCGCAGCTCGCATGCGCGGGCATCGTCTTATGGCCGGGGATGCGAAGGGCCGAGGCTAGCGGGCGGCCGCTCGAGCTTACGAGCAGCGAGTTCAACGTGCTCGAAGTGCTGCTCCGGCGCGCGGGTACTGTGGTGACGAAGCGCGAGCTCTGCGAGGCGGCGCTCGGCCGTCCGTTCGCTCGTTTCGACCGAAGCGTCGACGTGCACGTAAGCAGCCTGCGGCACAAGCTTGGCGATGCCGCCCGGCTGCTCCACACCGTGCGCGGGATCGGCTATCACCTGGCGACTGGCTAGCGGCGGAGGGTGCCACTGGGCCGGCTTTTCTGGAAGATCTTTGTCGCCGTGGCGGCGGCACTCGGCATCGCGGCCGTAGGCGCCGGCGGCGCCGTGTGGCTGCAGCACCGCATTGCCGAGCGCGACCCGGACCTCGCGCTCGGGCCGCCCCAGGCGATGACTGCTGATCTCGCTGCGGCAACGCTGCGCTACGGGGGGGTAGAAGCGCTTCGCGACTGGATGAAGCAGGCAAATGCACGCCGGCCGCTCGGGCTGCTCGCGGTCGACTCCCAAGGCGTGGACGTGATCGGCCGGCCGGTCCCGGCACGCGCGTTGGAGCGCGCGCGCAGCCTGTCGCATTCGGATGGGCAGCTCCCGCGTGCGATTCAAGTCGTCGCCGCGCCCTCGGGCGAAAGCTATCTGCTCTTCGCCCCCTATACCGGGCAGCGGCGCTACCGGCCGCCGGAACCCTCGCCGTGGCTATGGCTCGCCATGGGCGCCGTTGCCAGCCTCGCGGTCAGCGCGCTCCTTGCGTGGTACTTGAGCCGCCCGATCGAGAAGCTGCGCGCGGCTTTCCATTCGCTTGCCGAAGGCAGGCTGGATATCCGGGTGCGCGGGCGCATCGGGCGCCGGCGGGACGAGATCGCCGATCTGGGAACCGACTTCGATGCGATGGCAGAGCGCATCGAAATGCTCGTCGGGTCGCAGCGCAAACTGCTCCATGACGTGTCGCACGAGTTGCGCTCTCCGCTCGCCCGCCTTCACGCGGCGGCGGGATTGCTTCGCCAGAACCCTGCGAACGCCGTCTCGCTCGAGCGCATCGAGCGCGAGGCCACCCGCCTCGACGAAATGGTGGGAGAGATCCTGACCCTCGCACGGCTCGAAGCACGCACGGGTGAGGAGCCCCTCGAGCGCATGGAGCTCTGCGCGGTCGTCGCTTCGATGGTCGAGGACGCCGCCTTCGAGGCCGAAGCGGCGGGTAGGCGGATCCGTTTCGAGGGCACACCGCCTGCGTATGCCCTCGTGCGATTTGAGCTTTTGGAGAAAGCGCTCGGCAACGTCATTGGGAATGCGCTCAAGTACACGCTGCCCGGGACGGCGGTGGGTGTTCTCGTCAACGCTGAGCCGGGGTCTGTCAAGATCTCGGTACGGGACCACGGGCCCGGCGTGCTGGACGAAGACCGTGCGCTCATCTTCCAGCCCTTCTATCGCGCAAAAGGAACCGCAGACGTGAAGGGATTCGGGCTCGGGCTTGCGATCGCCCAGGCTGCGATCGCAGCCTGCGGCGGCGAGATCTCGGCAATCAACGCCGCGGGCGGCGGTCTTCGCGTCGAGCTGCGCCTTCCCGCGGCCTAGGAAGCAGGGTTCAATCGCACCTGGCGCGCAATGTTGGGATAGAGCCTCGCGCTCACGGCGACCAGCGCCGCGAACGCGACCACTAGCACCGCGACATCGATGCGCGCTCGTGCAGGCAGTCGTGATCGTGCTCCTGAACCTGATGGGTCGCCTAGCCGAAAGTAGCGTTTCCCCCTCCATTCATTCGTGCCGATTGCTACTCACCAATCGCGGGCCGCGCGCTATTGACGGCTTGCGATTCAACGTATCGTTCAGGCGACAGGTATTGCAGCAGCCGGGGGGTCGATGGGAACGCGGCAGACATACCGCTTGTCGCTGATTCGCGCGTGCGAGATAGCCGGCGGCGAAGCAGCCCTTGCATCGCACCTGGGTCTTTCTGCGCAAGACGTTGTGGACTATGTCGCGGGCGCCAAAGACGTGCCGATGCATGTCTTTCTCAAGGCGGTCGATATCGTCTTCAAGGACAACTACGAGAAGATTGCCAGGAATACCGCGCTGCTCGATGAGATTCGAGAGCGACGCGCACGCGCTCAAGAGGTTTGCCAGGGGAATTTGAACAGGCGCCATCCCGGAGCGCAATAGTCCCGCCCCCGTGGCTTATACTCGAACCGGGGGAGAGACCGCGTGTGCAGGACGAGGCATCGGCATTTGCGATCGTCGACGCTCATCAGCACTTCTGGGATCCGTCGGCGCACTACTATCCGTGGCTCAACGACGAGCCGCCGGTTCCTTTC
>JAFAGU010000304.1 GCA_019237595.1 Betaproteobacteria bacterium
GAATTTCCGGCGCGCGGCCTCGGCGATGACGGCCGGCGATTGCGGCTCCCTGGGGTCGGCCCTGCGCGCGCAGTTCGACTCGATGCTCAAGCAGGCGAACGCGCGCGACGTCGACTACGACGCCCAGACGAACCACGGCGCCACGCAGGGCGCGTTCTTTCGCTAGGCGCGCGCGACCCTGGGAGCGCTGGCTCAGCGCAGCGGCGCAAGGCGGCCGCCTCTCGAGACCAGCGGACTCGGATCAAGGGAAAGAGCGCGTGCCGCGCGCAGGCTGGCAACGATTCGGTACGACTGCGGCGTTCCAAGGAGGACGTCGGTCGCGCCGTTCAGCATTCGCTGCGCCAGGACGGCCGCCCGCCTGTAGAGATCGTCGGCATCGGGTGCGTAGCCGATCAGGCCACCCGCCTCCGCGTAGCCGACGTCCCCCGCGCTCGGAATGCCGGCGGAAAGCGAGTGCTCCGCGACCGCCCGGTAAGTGGAGTACCGCCTTACCGTCTCATCGACGATGAGACCGTCGGTGCCGATGGCCGAAAGGCGAGCCAGCGCAGACGCCGTGCTGGCCTTCGACACTGCGAGGATCCGCATCCGATCCTGAACGGGACGCGCGAGCGGCTCCTGCCCTCGCGCTAGGAGCAGGACTGGCCTGCGGACCGGCGCAATATCCCGTAGCAGATCGAGGCGCTTGAGCGCAAGCTCAGGTGTGGAAGCCGTGAAGCCCGCTATGCCGCGCCGCGTGAGCTGCCGCGCTTCGGCGTCGCGCAATTCCACTCCGATGATCGGCGTGCGCGCCTGCATTGCCCGCGCCGCGAGCGCCGCCTCGCTCGTGTCGACGAAAAGGAGCCCGCCCGCGAAGCCACGAGCCGCCTGTCGCATCGCCCGCGGCGTGGCCGGGGAACTAATCAGCACCGGTGCTGAATAACCAAGGCTCTCGAGGGCGGCCCGCAGCACGCTCGCGTGCCGCTCGTCGGCCTGCCGACCCGAGGTGCCGAGGAGCGCGAGCAGAGGCGCGGCGTCCTGCGCGAGACCACCCCGCGCCAGGACCCAGGCGCCGAAGGCGAACAGCAAGCGGCGCCGGACGCACCGGGCGCTCATCCGACTGGTCCATCCGGTGGTGCCTGCATCGCTTGGAATGTCATAGGCCGCCCCAACAATACCGCAACGGGCGAACACGAACGTCAGGAGCCGCATGAAACCCGAGCTAACCGAGGAGTTCGAAGCGGAAGACTGGGACGAGGAGACGCTCGGCCTCGACTGGGACGAGACCGAGGAGCAGGACGTCGTGCGGGAGGTGGTCTCGCTCGACGAGATCGACTAGCTAGAAGACGATCACGCCCCGCGCGTTGCGGCCCGATTCCAGGTCGGCGAACGCCTGCGGCGCTTCCTCGACCTTGTAGCGGCGCGTGATGAGCTCGTCGAGCATGAGCTTGCCGCCGGCGTAGAGCTCGAGCATGCGCGGGAAGTCGACCTTGGGCACGCAGGACCCGAAGTAGCTGCCGGTCAGCGTCTTTTCCTCGAACACCATCGTCATCGAGCGGAAGCTCGTCGAGTCGGCGGGCTTGGCGACGCCGACGATCACCGCCGAGCCGCCGCGCCGTATGGCGCGATAGGCTGCGCCCGCAAGCTCGCCGCTGCCGACGCACTCGAAGGCGTATTCCGGCCCGCCGGCCGTCATCTTCTTGATCTGCTTCGAGGGATCTTCCCCCGGCTTCGCCGCGAGGACATCGGTCGCGCCGAACTTCCTCGCCATCTCGAGCTTCGACTCGTTCGAATCGATCGCGACGATCTGGGTCGCGCCGGCGATCCGCGCGCCCTGGATGACGTTCAGGCCCACGCCGCCGCATCCGAACACGGCGACGCTCGCGCCGGGCTCGACTTTCGCCGTGTTGAACACCGCGCCGACCCCGGTCGTCACCGCGCAGCCGACGAGAGCCGCGCGGTCGAAGGGAATCTTCGGGTCGATCTTCACGACGTTGTCCTGGTGCAGCGTCGCGTACTCGGCCATCACGCCGCAGCCGGAGAAGATGTTCACCGGCTGGCCTTTCGCGTCGCGCGTGCGGAGCGTCCCGTCGGGCAGCGTCGTGAGCGCCTTGCCCTGCTCGACGCAAAGCACCGGGCGGCCGAGCGAGCAGAACCTGCACCGGCCGCACATGTAGATGAAGGACGAGACGACGTGGTCGCCCACCGCAAACGCGGTCACGCCCTCGCCCACCTCGATCACCTCGCCCGCGGCCTCGTGCCCGAGGACGAGCGGCGACGGCAGCGGGATCGTGCCGTTCGTCGCAGAGAGGTCCGAATGGCAGACGCCGCACGCACCGAGCTTCACCGTCACCTCGCCGCGCTTCGGCGGATCGACGCTGATCTCCTCGACCACGACCGGCTTGTTCAGCTCGCGGCAGAGCACCGCTTTCGCTTTTCGACTCATGAAATGCAGTATATCCCCGCATCGCGGCGATAGAATTCCGGTCCCCCGAGGAGATTCGCATGCTCGTCCGCGACAAGCTTTTCATCGGCGGCCGCTGGGTCGCTCCGTCCACGCCCGAAACGATCGACGTCCACAACGCGGGGACTGGCGAAGTCATGGGCCGCGTGCCGGCGGGCGCGGCAAAGGACATGGACGCGGCGGTCGCGGCGGCACGCTCGGCCCTCGATGCCTGGTCTTCGAAGGAGCCTTCCTTCCGGGCCGAGCTCCTCGAGAAGATTTCCGCCGGCCTCAAGGCGCGCGCCGACGAGCTCGCGAAGACCATCGCCCAGGAAGTGGGCATGCCGCTCAAGATGGCCTCGCGCATCCAGGCTGGGCTGCCGATCGCGAATTTCTCGAACTACTCGAAAATACTCAGGGATTTTTCCTTCGAGACGCGAGTGGGAAATTCGGTGGTCGTGCGCGAGCCGGTCGGCGTCGTGGGCGCCATCACGCCGTGGAACTATCCGCTGCACCAGATCGCGCTCAAGGTCGCGCCCGCGCTCGCCGCGGGCTGCACGGTTGTCCTCAAGCCCTCGGAAGTCGCGCCGTTCAACGCCTTCATCCTGGCCGAGGTGATGGAAGCGGCGGGCCTTCCGGCGGGCGTCTTCAACCTCGTCACGGGCACCGGTGCGGCGGCGGGCGAAGCGCTCGTCCGGCATCCCGGCGTCGACATGATTTCGTTCACCGGCTCCACGCGCGCCGGAAAGCGCATCTCCGAGCTCGCCTCGCAAACGGTGAAGCGCGTAGCCCTCGAGCTCGGCGGCAAGAGCGCTTCGGTCGTGCTCGACGACGCCGACCTCGCCGCGGCGGTGAAGGGAACGGTGAACGGCTGCTACCTCAACTCCGGCCAGACGTGCACGGCCCTGACTCGCCTCTTGGTTTCTGAAAAGCAATATCCGGAGGCGGCGAAAATCGCTGCCGAGGTTGCGAAGGGCTTCACGGTAGGCGATCCCCTCGCGGAGACCACGAAGCTCGGCCCGCTCACGTCCCAGGCGCAGCTCGAACGCGTGCGCTCGTACATCCGGAAGGGGATCGAGGAAGGCGCGGAGCTTCTCGCCGGCGGTCCGGATTCGCCCGAAGGCGCGCCCAAGGGCGGCTACTACGTGAAGCCCACCGTGTTCGGCAAGGTGAAGAACAGCATGACGATTGCGCAGGAAGAAATCTTCGGACCGGTGCTCTCGATCATCCCCTACAAGGACGAAGAGGACGCGGTCCGCATCGCCAACGACACGCCCTACGGGCTCGCGGGCGCCGTCTGGTCGAAGGACGAGGCGCGCGCGCAGCGCGTCGCGCGCCGCATCCGCGCCGGCCAGATCGACATCAACGGCGGCGCCTTCAACATGAACGCGCCCTTCGGCGGCTTCAAGCAGTCCGGGCACGGCCGCGAGGCGGGCGTCTACGGCCTCGAGGAATTCCTCGAGTACAAGTCGCTGCAGCTGAAGGGATAGATCATGGCTCTTTCGGTCAAAGCGCTTTTTGATTTAAGGGGAAAAGGTGCGTTGATTACGGGCGGCTCGCGCGGGCTCGGCCTGCAGATGGCGGAGGCGCTCGGCGAGATGGGCGCGAGGGTCGCCATCACTGCGCGCAAGAAGGACGAACTGGACGAAGCCGTCCTTCATCTCAAGAAGCATGATGTGGAGGCAGAAGCTTTTGCCTGCGACGTGGGAAAGCGAGAGCAGATTCCCGCCCTGGTCGACGCGGTGCTGAAGAAATTCGGGCGCATCGACATCCTCGTGAACAATGCGGGCGCCACATGGGGCGCGCCGGCGGAGGACCACCCGCTCGAGGGTTGGGACAAGCTCGTGAACGTGAACCTCACGGCCGCGTTCCTCCTCTCCCAGGCGGTCGCCAAGCGATCGATGATCCCGAACAGGTGGGGACGCATCCTCAACACCGCTTCGGTCGCCGGCATCGCGGCGAGCGACCCGAGGATCGTGCGCACCGTCGCCTACAACGCGACCAAGCACGGCCTCGTCGGTCTCACGCGCCAGCTCGCCGCCGAATGGGGCGAGCACGGCATCACGGTCAACGCCATCTGCCCGGGATTCTTCCCCTCCAAGATGACGCGGGCGACGCTCGATGCGGCGGGAAAGGCGGTGATCGAGCTCACGCCGACGCGCCGGCTCGGCAACGACGAGGACCTGAAGGGCCTCGCCGTGCTGCTCGCCTCGGAAGCCTCGCGCCACATCACGGGGCAGGCGATCGCCGTCGATGGCGGCGCGACCCTGATATGAAGGAAGACTCGAAGCTCGCATACACGCGCGAGTACCAGAAGAAGATCCCCTTCCTTGCGCACCTCGGGATCCAGACCGACGAGCTGGGCCAGGGCTCGGCGCGCCTCTCGGTCGGCATCGGCCGCGAGCTGACCAACAGCATGGGGACGGTGCACGGCGGCGTCATCATGTCGCTCCTCGACGTGGCCCTTTGCACGGCCGCGCGCACGCTGCACGAGCACTCGGTGGGCGCCATCACCATCGACATGAGCACGTCCTTCATCGGCAGCGGCACCGGCGGCCGGCTGATCGCGAGCGCCCGCGTGCTCAAGGACGGCCGCAGCATGAGCTTCGTCGAAGGCGAGGCGACGAACGAGGACGGCTCCCTCGTCGCGAAGGCCATCGCCACCGTGCGCGTGCGCCTGAAGGAAAAGGCCTAGCGCAGGCGCGCGCCGCCGGTCAGCGCTTCGGCGATTCCAGGCCCCCGACGTAGAAGCGGTTCCACGTCGGGGTGATGACGAGCTCGTTCACGCAGGCGCGCGGCGGGAGCGTCGCCACCAAGAGGAGCGCCCGGCCGAGATCCTCGGCCTGCAGCATGCGAGCGCGCTCGGCCGCCGAGGGCGGCACCGGGCGCTTCTCGAGGATCGGCGTCGCCACTTCGCCCGGGAGGATCGCGGTCGCGCGGATCCCGTGCATGCACTCTTCCATGTTGATGGACTCGGTGAGCGCGAGTACGGCGCTCTTCGTCGCGTTATAGCCCGGGCCCGTGAGCGTGCTCGGGTGGCGGCCCGCCCACGACGAGACGTTGACGATCAGCCCATCCTCGCGCTCGCGCATCGAGGGCAGCACCGCCTGGCAGCAATAGAACATGCCCGAGAGGTTGATTGCGACGATCTGGTCCCAGCTTTCGACCGAGACGTCGCGGAAGTTGCGCTTGGGGCTGTTGATGCCGGCGCTATTCACGAGGAGGTCGATGTGCCCGTGGCGCTCGAGGATCCGCCGTGCGGCGGCCGAAACGTCCTTCTGCTTCGCCACATCGAGGACGAGGGTCTCCGCGCTGCCGGCGTCCTTCAGCGACTTCTCGGCCTCGCGCAATGTGTCCTCGCTTCGGCCAGAGACCACCACGTGCGCGCCCGCGCGCGCGAATTCGATGCCGCCCGCGAGGCCGATTCCCGACCCCCCGCCCGTGATCCACGCGACCTTCCCCTTCAGGGATTCGCCCATGCGCCTAGCGCTTCTGGTACTGCGTGGCGCCGAAGAGCATTTCGGCCTGCTCCTTCGAGAAGCCCGGCGTCGGGCGGCGCCGCTCGGCGAGCACCTCGACCGCCTTCTTCACCGCGGGCCGGTTCGCGATCTTCTCGCGCCATTTCTTGAGCCGCGGGAAATCGTCCACGTTGACGCCCTGCCGCTCCGGCGCGCGCAGCCAGGGGAAGGTCGCCATGTCGGCGATCGTGTATTCGTCGCAGGCAAGCCATTCCGATTTCCCAAGCTGCGAATCCACGACGCCGTAGAGCCGGTTCGCCTCGTTGCGATACCGGTTCATCGCGTACTCGATCTTCTCCGGCGCGTACTGGAGGAAGTGGTGCGCCTGGCCGAGCATCGGGCCGATGTGGCCCATCTGGAACATCACCCATTGCATGACCTGCCACTTCCTGCGCAGGTCGTTCGGCAGGAACTTGCCCGTCTTCGCCGCGAGGTAGAAGAGCATCGCGCCGGACTCCGCGAGCGCGAAGGGTTTTCCGTCCGGCCCCTTCTGGTCGACCATCGCCGGGATCTTGTTGTTCGGCGAGATGGCGAGGAACTCGGGCTTGAACTGGTCGCCCGCGCCGATGTCGACCGGGTGCACGCGGTATTCGAGCCCGGTCTCCTCGAGCATGATGTGGATCTTGTGGCCGTTCGGCGTCGGCCAGGTGTAGAGGTCGATCATTTCCGCCTTTCCTGGTTAATCGTCGTCGTAGACGACGAGCGTGCCCGCGATCTTGTCGTGGAAGCCCTGCTTGCGGCGGTCGATGGCGATCCACAGGAAGCCCAGCCCGAGCGGAACGCTGGACACGATATAAGCGAAGAAGCGCACGACGAGCTGGCCGGTCTTCGCCGGCCCGAGCGTTTTCGCGTCCACGATCTTTGCCGAGATCGCCATCTTGCCGGGCGTCGCGCCGCGATAGCGCCAGAAAACGAGGGTGGCGATGACGAGGAGCACGTTCAAGACGAAGCTCCACAGCCCGCCCCGCGCTCCGGCCTCGACGTTATGCAAGCCGTAAACGGCGATCGTGATGGGCGTGACGATGACCATGACGATGAACGAGTCGATGATCGAGGCGACGAGCCGCTTCCAGAAGCCGACATACTCGAGCGAGCGCGCCGCGACCGGCGCCGCGTCAGGCAAGCTTGACGAGCTGCTTGCCAAGGTTCTCCCCCTTCAGGAGCCCGATGAAGGCTTTCGGCGCGTTCTCCAGGCCTTCGGCGACCGTCTCGCGGTATTTCAGCTTGCCGGAGGCCACCCATGACGAGAGATCGGCGAGCGCGCGCGGCCAGAGCTCCATGCGATCGGAGACGATGAAGCCCTGGACCTTGATGCGGTTGACGAGGACGGACTGGAAGCTCTTCACGCCGTAGGGATCGGTGGCGTTGTACTGCGAGATGAGCCCGCAGACCGCGATGCGCGAAAACGGGTTCATGCGCCGGAGCACCGCGTCGAGCACCTCGCCGCCGACGTTCTCGAAGTAGCAATCGATCCCGGAAGGCGCGGCCGCCTTGAGGTCGTCGTTCAGCCTGCCGGCCTTGTAGTCCACGCAGGCGTCGAAGCCGAGCTCGTCCACGACATAGGCGCATTTTTTCTTGCCGCCGGCGATGCCGACCGCGCGGCAGCCTTTCAGCTTCGCGATCTGTCCGACCACGCTGCCGACCGCGCCGCTCGCAGCCGAAACGACCACCGTCTCGCCGGCCTTGGGCTGGCAGAGGTCGAGCAATCCGACCCAGGCGGTCACGCCCGGCATGCCGAGCACGCCGAGATAGGCGGAGAGCGGGACGCGAGTCGCATCGACCTTGGTGAGGCCCTTGCCGTCCGAGAGGCCGTACTGCTGCCAGCCGAACGATGCGAGCACGTGCTCGCCCTTCTTGTATTTCTCGTTCTTCGAGACGAGCACTTCGCCCGCCGTCTGGCCGACCATGACCTGGTCGATCTCCTGCTTCGCGGCGTAGGACTTCACGTCGTTCATCCGCCCGCGCATGTACGGGTCGAGCGAGAGCCAGAGGTTCTTCACCAGCACCTCGCCGTCCTTCGGCTCCGGCACCGGCGCCTCCTCGAGGCGGAAGTTCGCCTCGCTCACCCAGCCCGCGGGGCGGCTGGCGAGGACGATGCGCTTATTGGAGGCCGGCAAAGCGTTCGAGGTGGTAGTCCGCGCCGCCGAACTGCTCGGCGATGACGGTGAGGCGGCGGAACGTGTGGCTCACCTTCATCTCCTCGCTCATCCCCATGCCGCCGTGGAGCTGCACCGCCTCCTGGCTGACGTGGCGCGCGTTGTCGGAGATCTTGATCTTCGCCGCCGACACCGAGCGCGCCCGCTCCGTGGCGTTTGCCGAAGCATCCACCTTCGAGCACGCTAGGCACGCCATGGACTTCGCCTGCTCGTAGGCGATGAACATGTCGACCATGCGGTGCTGCAGCGCCTGGAAGGTGCCGATCGGCACGCCGAACTGCTTGCGTGTCTTCAGGTACTCGAGCGTCGTGTCGCAGGCGAACTTCATCGCGCCCACCGCCTCGGCGCAGACGAGCGCCGTGCCAAAATCGATGGCGTCCTCGATCTGCGCGAGGCCGCCGTCGATCTTCTCGGCCTTCGCGCCCTTGAAGACGATGTCTGCGGAACGGGTCTCGTCGAGCGCGCGGAAGGCATTGATTTTCACTTCAGCGGAAGGACTTTCGACGAGGAACAACGCGACGCCATCGGGCCCTTTCGCGGACACGACGAGCATGTCCGCGATCGGCGCGCCAGCCACCGCCTTCTTCTCGCCCTCGATCGTCCACCCATTGCCCGTTTTCCTCGCCACGACATTGACGTGGCCGGGACGATGGCGCGCGCCCGCCTCCGTGTGGGCGAGCGCAAGGCGCGTCTTCCCCTCGGCGACGGAGGAAAGGATCGGATGCTTGCCGAGCAGGCGCGCCGCCATCACGGTGGGGAGATAGGGCTCCACGACGAGCGCGTCGCCGAAAGCCTCCATGACGCCCATGAGATCGACCGCGCCTCCGCCGAAGCCGCCGTAGTCGGCCGGAAGCGGCAGGCCCATGAGGCCCATCTCCGCGAACTGCGCCCACACGGCCGCGCTCCAGCCTTCGTTGGAGGCGACGATCTTCTTTCGCGCCTCGAAGTCGTAGTCCTTCTGCAGGTAGCGGCGGACGGAATCGGCGAGAAGCTGCTGTTCTTCGTTGTAGTCGAAGTTCATGGCTACAGGCCCAGGGTCATCTTGGCGATGATGTTGCGCTGGATCTCGTTCGATCCGGCGTAGATCGTGGTCTTGCGCATGCTGCAGTAGCGCGGCCCGAGGGAGCCGGCGATGGCCGCGGCCTCGGCCGGATCCTCCGCCTGCATCATGAGCTCGGTGAGCCCCTGCTGGATCTCGGTGCCCTTGATCTTGAGCATCGAGACGTCGGCGCCCGGCGGCTGGCCGGTGCGCCGCATGGTGTCGAGGAAGCGCAGGTTCGTGATCTCGAGCGCCATCAGCTCCACCTCCAGGCGCGTCAATCTGTCCTTGAACCTCACATCCACGATATTCCTTTGGGAAACGAAGTCCTTGAGCTTGGCCAGCTCGCGCTTGGAGGCGCCGATGCGGCCGGTGTTCATGCGCTCGTGGCCGAGCAGGTACTTCGCCACCGTCCAGCCCTTGTTCTCCTGGAAGACGAGGTTCTCCGCGGGCACCTTCACGTCCTCGAAGAACACCTCGTTCACCTCGTGGGCGCCGTCCATGAGGATGAGCGGACGCACGGTGATCCCCGGCGTCTTCATGTCGATGAGCAGGAACGAGATGCCTTCCTGGCGCTTTTCCACCGACGAGTCGGTGCGCACGAGGCAGAAGATCCAGTCGGCGTAGTGGCCGAGCGTGGTCCAGATCTTCTGGCCGTTCACGACGTAGTGATCGCCCGATCGAACTGCTTTTGTTTTCAAAGAAGCCAGATCACTACCCGAGCCCGGCTCGGAATAGCCTTGGCACCAGAAGTCGTCGCCGTTGTAGATGCGCGGGAGGAAGCGCTTCTTCTGCGCCTCGGTGCCGAAGCGCAGGAGCACCGGGCCGCACATCGTGATGCCGAAGGGGATGAGCGGCGGGCTGCCGACGTAGCCAAGCTCTTCCTCGAAGATGTAGCGCTGCACGACGTTCCAGTCGGTCCCGCCCCATTCCTTGGGCCAGGCGGGCGCCACCCAGCCCTTCTTCGCGAGGATGCGATGCCAGCGCAGCAGGTCATCGCGCGAGAGATGCTCGTAGTTCGCGACCTTGTCGCGCAGGTCCTTCGGCAGGTTCGCTTCGAGCCACGCACGCGTCTGGTCGCGGAAGGAGAGCTCTTCGGCCGAGTAGTTGAGGTCCATGGCGGGGCGCTCGAAAGGGGGTCGAAAAGTCTACGCCTTTTGGCCGTTTGAAACGCGGGCGCCCCTCAGACGATCGTCACGCCGCCGTCGGCAACGATCACCTGCCCGGTGATGAAGGCCGCGGCATCGGAGGCAAGGAAGGCGGCAATGCCGCCGATGTCTCGAGGCTCGCCCAGCCGCCGGAGCGGCGTGGCCGCCTCGCGCTCGGTCCGGCGTTTCTCGTCCTCCCAGAGCGCGCGTGCGAATTCCGTGCGCACAAGCCCGGGCGCAATGGCGTTGACGCGCACGTTCTTCGGGCCCCATTCCGCCGCGAGGTTGCGAACGAGATGGTGATCCGCCGCCTTCGACATCCCGTAGGCGCCGATCACCGTGTTGGCGATGAGGCCGCCGATCGATCCGACCACGATGAAGCTCCCGGATCGGCGCTCCGCCATCCCAGGCAGCGTCATGGCCGCGAGCCACAGGACGCTTTTCACGTTGTTGGCGAAGATCTTGTCGAACGCGTCGTCGGGAACGCCGGTGAGCGGCCCGTAGTACGGATTGGAAGCAGCATTCGCCACCGCGATGTCGATGCGGCCCCATTTCCGCAGCGTCGCATCGACGAGCCCCTGCAGCTCTTCCTTGCGCGAGACATTGCAGGGCTGCGCGAGCACCTCGAAGCCGCGCCTCTCGAGCTCCTGCTTCGCCTGCACGCAGGCTTGGGCCTTGCGGCTGGAGATCGCGACGCGCGCGCCCGCCGCGGCGAGCTCCTCGGCGATGGACTTGCCGATGCCGCGCGTGGAGCCGGTGACGAGCGCCACCTTTCCCGAAAGGTCGAAAAGCGATGAGGGCATGTGCGTGCGCGGATTTCGCTATGTGAAATCTGGTACGACTAAGTTGACACGCGGACGGCTCCGACAGAATATCGAAACGCGAAACGACCTGCAGCAAATCCAACAGAAGAAAACGAGAGGAGAGGCGATTTCTATGGGCGCTCCAGAAGCCGCGGCACCGCTTTCCCCCCCACCGGCCGGCCAGTTCAGCTACGAGCACGAAGGCGACCGGCAGTTCGCAACCACCCTCGCGCGGGGCCTGGAAGTCCTGCGCTGCTTCACGCCGCTCGAGCCGCTGCTCGGCAACAAGGAAATCTCGGTGCGCACGGGCCTGCCGAAGCCGACGGTCTCCCGGCTTACCTACACGCTGACGAAGCTGGGCTACCTGCGCCACAACATGCGCCTCGGGAAGTACCAGCTCGGCTCGGCCGTGCTCTCGATCGGCTACCCGCTGCTCGCATCGATGAACGTGCGCCAGGCGGCGCGGCCGCTTATGAAGGAGCTCGCCGACTACTGCAACGGCTCGGTCTCCATGGGCGTGCGCGACCGGCTGAACATGGTGTACGTCGAATCGTGCCGCAGCGGCAACGGCATCACCACGCTGCCCGACATCGGCACCTCCGTGCCGATCTCGCAGTCGGTGATCGGCCGCGCCTTTCTTGCCGCATGCACGGCGCCGGAGCGCGAGGCGGTGCTGAACCACATGAAGGTCAAGGATCCGGAAGCGCACCGCAAGTACCGCCCGTCCATCGACAAGGCGCTCGAGGACATCCGCGGCCGCGGCTTCTGCGTGTCCATGGGCGAGCTCAGGCGCGAGGTCTTCGCCGTGGGCGTGCCGATGCGCCGCACGGTGGACGGCGAGATCGTCGCCTTCAACTGCGGCGTGCCGGGGTTCATGGCGAAGAAGGGACAGCTCGAGGACGACATCGGGCCGCGCCTCGTCGCGATGGTGCGCAACATCGAGGCCTCGCTCGGCCTGCACTGAAGCGCCGCGCTGAGAGACCTCCTCTCGTACTTCCATGAGCTCGACGCGGACACCCGCGTCGGGCTCTCGCACGCCGGCCGCATCCTGCTGATCCTCGTCGTCGCCTGGATTCTCCAGGCGCTGGCGGGGCGGCTCATCCGCGCGTTCCGGCGCGTCATGCAGCGGCGCACCAGCGCGCCGGACGAGCTGCGCCGCATCGACACGGTCGGGACGGCCTTCCGGTACTTCGCGACCGTCATCGTCGTGCTCGTCGCCGGCACGCTGATCCTCGGCGAGCTCGGAATCTCGATCGCGCCGATCCTCGCCACCGCCGGCGTAGCGGGTGTGGCGATCGGGTTCGGCGCGCAGAGCCTCATCAAGGACTACTTCTCCGGCTTCTTCCTCCTCCTGGAGGACCAGGTGCGCGAGGGCGACGTCGTCGAGATCAGCGGCAAGAGCGGCGAGGTCGAGCAGGTGACGCTTCGCTACGTGCGCCTGCGCGACGGCGAGGGCTACGTGCACTTCATCCCGAACGGCGAGATCAAGCTCGTCACGAACCGCACCCGCAACTACGCCTACGCGATGATCGACGCCGCGATCGCCGGCCACCACGACGTCGAGCCGGCGCTCGCCGCGATCCGCGACGTGGGCGCCGCGCTGCGCAAGGACGCGAAGCTCGGTCCCGCGATCCTCGCGGACGTGGAGATCTTCGGCGTGGAGCGCTGGGAGCTCTGGGGCGTCGGGCTCCGCTGCCGCGTGAAGTGCCTCGCGAAGGAGCGCGACAACGTGCGCCGCGAATACCTGCGCCGCCTCGTCGGCGCCTTCGACGCGCACGGCATCAAGCAGCCCT
>JAFAGU010000315.1 GCA_019237595.1 Betaproteobacteria bacterium
CCGATGATGCAGGCGAACTCCCCGCGGTCGATGCCGAAGCGAAGGCCGCGGAACACCGTCGCGCCGGCGTAGCGCCTTCCCAGGTTTTCGATCTGCAGGAAGCTCATTCGAAGTAGGTCACGGCGCGCTGCAGGCGCCCGACGAGGAAGTCGAGCAGCATCCCCACGAGGCCGATGGCGAGAATCCCGGAAAGGATGTTGACGATCGAGAGATTGTTCCACTCGTTCCAGACGAAGTAGCCGATTCCCGTCCCGCCGACCAGCATCTCCGCAGCGACGATGACGAGCCAGGCGATGCCGATGGAGATGCGCATGCCCGTGAGGATCGTCGGCGCCGCTGCGGGAAGGATGACTTCCATGGCCTTGCGGAAAGGACGCACTTCGAGCGTCTTCGCCACGTTGAGCCACTCGCGCCGTACCGAGGCGACGCCGAACGCGGTGTTGATGAGCATCGGCCACGTGGAGCAGATGAAGATGACGAAGATCGCCGAGACGCCGGAATCCTTGAGCGTGAAGAGGGCAAGCGGCATCCACGCGAGGGGCGAGATCGGCTTCAGGATCTGGATGTAGGGATCTAGCGCTCGATAGCCAAGCGGCGACATGCCGATCAGGAAGCCGAGGGGGATCGCGGTTGCCGCCGCGAGGGAGAAGCCTAGCAGCACGCGGCCGATGGAGTAGGCGAGCTGGATGCCGATGCCCTTGTCGTTCGGGCCGCGGTCATAGAACGGATCCTTGAGGTGCTCGAAAAGCTTGCGCCCAAAGTCCGAGGGGGTGGGAAACGCGGATTTCTGGCCGGTCGAAGCCTGCTGGCCTACGAGCTTGGCGTATTCCGGATCGACCACCTGGCTCGCCGCCTTAGGGAGCGTCGCAAGGTGCCACGCCCCGAGGAAGACGAGCAGGATGAGGATCGAGACGAGCGCGGCCTGCGCGCGCGGAGACCCCGCTGTGGTACGCGTTGCCTCGTCCACGGCTCAGGTCCTTCGGATGGCGAAGCTCTGCACGTAGGCCTCCGGCTTCGCCGGATCGAAGGGCTTCTTCATTACCGAGAAAGTCTTCGACGTGGCCGTCGGCGGCGTGAGCCCCGCTTCCTTCATGAGCCGCGTCGCGTCCGTGGCGAGGAACACCTCCTGCGCAACCTTTGCGTAGTCCACGTCGCCCTTGATCTGGCCCCAGCGCTTCATCTGAGTGAGGATCCAGATGGCGAAGGACTGCCACGGGAAAGGATCGAAATCGATGCGATCGGGGACCTTGCGCACGTTGCCGAGGCCATCGGCGAACGTGCCGGTGAGGACCTGCTCGACGACCGTCGCGGGCTGGTTCAGGTAGTTCGCGGGCGCGATCGCCTCGGACACCTGCTTGCGGTTCTGCGGCTGCCGGGCGATGGCCGTGGCGTTGATGATGGCTCGAAGGAGCGCTCGATAGGTGTTCGGCATCGTGGTGACGAACTCTTTGCTCGCCGCGAACACGCAGCAGGGATGCCCGTCCCAGATCTCCCGCGAAAGAAGATGAATGAAGCCGACGCCGTCGTAGACGGCGCGCTGGTTCACCGGATCGGGGGCGAGGAACCCGTCGATGTTGTCGGCGCGCAGGTTCGCCACCATCTCGGGAGGCGGCACGGCGCGGATCTGCAGGTCCCGGTCCGGATCCAGGCCGTGCTCGGCCACGAAATAGCGCAGGAGGTAATTGTGGATCGAGTAATCGAAGGGCACGGCGAACTTGAAGCCCCTCCACTGCTTGGGATCGCGCTTGTCCTTGTGCTTGATGGAAAGCGTGATCGCCTGGCCATTGATGTTCTCGATCGCCGGGGCCGTATAGGGCACGGGGTTCGCGCCGACCCCGAGCGTGATGGCGAGCGGCATCGGTGAGAGCATGTGCGCCGCGTCGTATTCCTTGTTGAGCGTCTTGTCGCGGATGACCGCCCATCCCGCCGTCTTCACGACCTCCACGTCGAGCCCCTGCTTCGCGTAGAAACCCATGGGATGGGCCATGATGATCGGAGTGGCGCAGGTGATCGGGATGAAGCCGACCTTGAGCTTCGTCTTCTCGAGCGGCCCGCTGCCCTGCGCGAAGGCTTCCTTCGCCGCGGCGAGCGGGAAAAGGCTCGAGAGCGCACCGAAGGCGGTGGACGCGCCGACAGCGGAGAGGAAC
>JAFAGU010000281.1 GCA_019237595.1 Betaproteobacteria bacterium
GAGGGGGCTCGTCGATGCGAGCAGGAGATATGGAAGCCCCACGCACGCGCCCAGCAACAGCACGATGCGCGAGACCGGCTCGGCGTCGCCGCTCGGCTTCCACGAGGGATCCGGGGCAATGGGCAGCGTTGCGACGGCAAGCGCAAGCAGCGCGACATGCACGCCCGCCTGGAGGCGCTTGTTGCGCACGCGGCCCAGAAAATGCGCGTACGCATACCCTGCGAGCAGGAGCGCCTGGAAGAAGAGCATGCACGTGGTCCAGACGGCAGCGCTGCCGCCGAACCAGGGCAGGATCAGGCGCGCCACGAGCGGCTGGACGAGGAACAGCAGGAACGACGACAGCGCGACGGTCGCAGCGTAAAGCACGGGCGAGGCTACTGGATGTCTTTCTGGAACGGCTTCTTCAGCATCCAGCCGGCGATGGCGTCCACGGTGGGCGCCTCCTTGCCGTAGTAGCCGTGGGCGGAGAACGGCTCGCAGGGATCGGATTTCGGCGGGAAACCGCCGTTCACCGTTACGAGCGCGAAGGGCCGCGCCAGGCGCTCGGCGCCGCTAAAGGGCGTGGCCTGGCAGATGTCGCCGTGGTGGTGGACGAAGAGCACCGGCACCTTCACCTCGGCCGGATCGAGCGAGCCGATGTTTTCCCAGTTGCGCCCGGGCGCGACCATGCTCGAGGAAAAGACGATGCCCGCGAGCTCCTCGGGCGAGACATTGCGCGCGAGATGCGCCGCCGTGAGCGTGCTGCGGCTCGTCGTGGCGACGAACACCGGCAGGCCGGGCAGGCGCTTGCGCACTTCGGCGAGCACCGCCCGGAAATCGGCGAGCTGGGCATCGCTCCTGCGATAAGGATCGGTCACGCCCTGGATCGAATCCGAGGGCACGTCCACGAGCACCGGCTGGATGCCATTGCGGATGAATTCGCGGCGAGCGCGAATGAGGAAGTTGCCCTCGTTGAACCTCGGCTGGCCCTCCTCGAGCCGCAGCCGGATCGACCCGTAGCCCCCGCTATAGAGGAGCGCGATCGCCTCCGGCTTCACGTCGCCCATGTTCGCGATGAAGAACGATTCCGTGACGCCCGGACGCGTCGGGATGGTGACCACTTCCTGGGCCGAGGCGGCGAGCGAGGCCGCGAGCCCCGCGATCAGAGCGGCTACCCTCATGCGCGTTTGGCGAGCACGGAGGCGAGTCCGGTGTACGAGGCCGGCGTAAGCGCGAGCAGGCGCTTTTTCGCCTCCGCGGGAATCGCGAGCCCCTTCACGAACGCGGCGACCTGGCGCCGGTCGAGCCGCTTGCCGCGCGAGAGCGCCTTCAGCTTCTCGTAGGCCTGCGGCACGCCGTAGCGCCGCATGACCTGCTGGATCGCCTCCGTGAGCACTTCCCAGTTCGCATCCAGGTCCGCCGCGAGGCGCGAAGGATCCGCTTCGAGCTTGCCGAGTCCGCGCAGGCAAGACGCGTAGGCGAGGAGCGTATGGCCGAGCGCCGGACCGAGGTTGCGGAGCGCGGTCGAATCCGAGAGATCGCGCTGCCAGCGCGAGACGGGAAGCTTGTCCGCCAGGTGGCGCAGGAGCGCGTTGGCGACGCCGATGTTGCCTTCCGAGTTCTCGAAGTCGATCGGGTTCACCTTGTGCGGCATGGTAGAAGACCCGACCTCGCCCGCCTTCAGCTTCTGCCGGAAGTAACCGAGCGCGATGTAGCCCCAGAGGTCGCGGTCGAGGTCGAGGACGATGGTGTTCGCCCCGGCGTAGGCATCGAGGAGCTCCGCGACCCAGTCGTGCGGCTCGATCTGCGTCGTGTGCGCGTTGAACCGCAGGCCCAGGCCCTCGACCACGCCGCGGCAAAAGCGCTCCCAGTCGAGCCGCGGGTAGGCGACCGTGTGCGCGTTGTAGTTCCCCACTGCGCCGTTCAGCTTGCCAAGGGCCTCGACGCCCGCGATGCGCGCCTTGGCACGCGCGAGGCGCTGCGCGAAGTTGGCCATTTCCTTGCCGAGCGTCGTCGGCGAGGCGGGCTGGCCGTGCGTGCGGGAAAGCATCGGGAGCGCCGCGTGCTTGCGCGCGAGGTTCCTCAACGATTGGATCAGGTCCTCCAGCCGCGGCAACAGGACCTTCTCGCGCGATTCCGCCAGCATGAGGGCGTAAGCGAGGTTGTTGATGTCCTCGGAGGTGCAGGCGAAGTGCACGAACTCGAGCGAGCGCTGCACCTCGGCGTTCTTGGCGAGGCGCGCCTTGATCCAGTACTCGATCGCCTTGACGTCGTGGTTGGTCTTCGCCTCGATGCCCTTGATCTTTTCCGCGTCCTTCTCGGAAAAACCCTTCACGAGCTTCTCCAGCTCGGCCTGCGTCCTGGCCGAGAAGGGCCGCAATTCGGAAATGTCCTTGTGAGAAGCCAAACCTCGGAGCCAGGCCAGCTCCACGCGCACGCGATTGCGGATGAGTGCCTGCTCGCTGAAGTGCTCGCGCAGGGGATCGGCGGTCCTGGCGTACCGGCCGTCGAGAGGAGACAGCGCGGCGAGCGGCGAGGGCATGGGCCTCTATTATAGAGGGATGGCGAACCTGCCGGACCTGCAGCTGCGGCGCGTGTCCAGAGAGGCGCGAGCGTGCCGCCTCTGCGAAAAAGCGCTCCCCGTGGATCCTCGTCCCGTGTTCCGAGGCGAGGCGGGCGCACGCGTTCTCATCGTCGGCCAGGCGCCGGGAAGGCGCGTCCACGAAACGGGCCTGCCTTGGAACGATCCCTCCGGCGATGTGCTGCGCGAATGGCTCGCGCTCGATCGCGATGCGTTCTACGACGCCTCGCGAATCGCGATCGTGCCCGTCGGCCTGTGCTATCCCGGAACAGTGGACGGCGCCGACCTGCCGCCGCGGCCCGAGTGCGCTCCGCGCTGGCAGCCGCGCTTTCGCGCGGCGCTCCCGCAGGTGCGCCTCACGCTTCTCGTCGGCTCGTACTCCCAGAAGTACCATCTCGGCAAGCGCCGCAAGGCGACGCTCACCGAGACGGTGCGCGCCTTCCGGGAATACCTGCCCGAGTTCCTTGTGCTGCCGCATCCCAGCTGGCGAAACAAGGCCTGGATGAAGCGGAACCCGTGGTTCGCGAAACTTGTCATCCCGGAGCTGCGCTCGCGCGTTAAGGCGGTTTTGCGAACGGTATAATCCGCGCCCTCCATGAAGCTACTCGCCGGACTGCTCAGCCCCTATTCGCGCAAAGTGCGCATCGTGCTCGCCGAGAAGAAGATCGAGTGCGAGATGGAGCAGGTCGACGTGCAGCCGGCCGAGAACCCGGTCAACGCGCACAACCCGCTCGGCAAGATCCCGACGCTGATCCTCGACGACGGGACGGCGCTCTACGACTCGCGCGTGATCGTGGAGTTCCTCGACAGCGTCTCGCCCATCAGCCGCCTCATCCCGGATGCCACGCGCGACCGCGTCGCCGTGCGGCGCTGGGAGGCGCTCGCCGACGGCGTGCTGGACGCAGGCCTGCTCGTGCGCTACGAGTCCATCCGGGACAAGAAGGAGCAAAGCCCGGCCTGGGTGGGCAAGCAGCTTGCCCGCATGCACCGCGGCATGGCGCAGCTCGCCGCCGAGCTCTCCGAGAAGACCTGGTGCCACGGCGACCGCTACTCGCTCGCCGACATCGCGGTGGGCTGCTGCCTGGGCTGGCTGAACGTACGCAAGCCCGGGGGCGTCGACTGGGTCGCGCAGTACCCCGTGGTGGCCAGGCACTACGAGAAGCTCATGGAACGGCCGGCTTTCGCCGATACCGTTCCGCCGACGCCTAAGTAATCACTCCTCCGCCCAGGCACAGTTCCTGGTCGTAGAGCACGACCGATTGCCCGGGCGTCACGGCCCACTGCGGCTCGGTGAACTCGACCGATAAGCCGCCATCTCGCGTATCCTCGAGCGTGCACGCCGAGTCGAGCTGCCTATAGCGCGTCTTTGCGCTGTGCGCGGACGGCACGGCCGGCCGCTCGCCGGAGACCCACGAAGCCTCCTCGGCCCTGAGCGAGCGCTTCATCAGCATCGGGTGGTCGTGGCCCTGCACGACGACGAGCTCGTTCGTCGCGAGGCGCTTCTCCGCCACGTACCAGGCGTCCGCCCAACCCTCCCGGGTCCCGCCGACGCCGATGCCCTTGCGCTGGCCGATCGTGTAGAAGGAGAGGCCGATGTGCTCGCCGAGCTGCCTTCCCCGCTCGTCGAGGATCGGCCCGGGGGTGCGCGGCAGGTATTTGTTGAGGAACTCGCGGAACGGGCGCTCGCCGATGAAGCAGATCCCGGTCGAGTCCTTCTTGGCATGGTTCGGCAGCCCTGCTTCGCGCGCGATGCGTCGCACCTCCGATTTCTCGAGGTGGCCCACCGGGAAGAGCACGCGAGCGAGCTGCGCCTGGTTCAGCCGGTGGAGGAAATAGCTTTGATCTTTCGAACGGTCCAGGCCCTTGAGAAGCCCGTAAGAGCTCTTGTCTTGTGAAACCCGGGCATAGTGCCCGGTGGCGATCTTGTCCGCGCCCAGCCGCATGGCGTGGTCGAGGAAGGCCTTGAACTTGATCTCGGCGTTGCAGAGGACGTCGGGGTTGGGCGTGCGGCCGGCGGCGTATTCGCGCAGGAAGTCGGCGAAGACGCGGTCCTTGTACTCGGCGGCGAAATTCACCGCCTCGAGCTCGATGCCGATCACGTCGGCGGCGGCCGCCGCGTCGACGAGGTCCTCGCGCGTGGAGCAGTACTCGTCGTCGTCATCGTCCTCCCAGTTCTTCATGAAGAGGCCCGTGACGTCGTGCCCCGCTCGCTTGAGGAGAAGCGCCGCCACCGACGAATCGACGCCGCCCGAGAGGCCGACGACGACCTTCATGCGTACTCGCGGGAGAAGATATCCAGCGGGTAGCGCCGACCGGCGAGGTAGTCGTCGACGCACTTCTGCACGAGCGGCGAGCGGTGCTCGCTTTGCCTCGCTTTCAGCTCTTCGAGGCTCAGCCAGTGGATGCGCACGATCTCCTTGTCGAGCTGGCGCCCTTCGTGCCAGGAAATCGCCTTGCCGAAGAAGCAGAAGCGAAGGTAGGTGAGGTCCTTCGGCTCGTAGAACCACCGGTACACCCCGACCAGGCCTTCCGCGCGGAATTCGTGCGCGGTTTCCTCCATCACCTCGCGCGCGCACGCGTGCTCGAGCGACTCGCCGGGGTCGAGGTGCCCGGCGGGCTGGTTCAGGACGCGCTTGCCGTCGAAGACTTCCTCGACGAAGAGGAATTTTCCGTCACGCTCGGCGATGGCGGCGACCGTGACGCTGGGCCGCCAGGTCATGCCGCTTTCTTGGTATTGCGCCGAATGAAGTCCGCGAGGCGCGAGACGCCGGCCTCGATCGCCTCGTTGGAAGCCGCGTAGGAAAAGCGCACGTGCTGGCCCTCGCCGGGGACGCGCGAGCCGAAGTGGATGTCCGCGAGCACGGCGACGCCCGCTTCGTTGAGCAGGCGCTTCCGGAACTCCTCCGAGTCCGCGGCTCCGATCATGCGGCAGGCCTCGGTGACGTTGGGCCAGGCGTAGAACGCGCCGCCTGGAGTCCGGCATTTAACGCCGGGAACGTCGTTCAGGAGCCCCACGATCAGGTTCCTTCTTTGCAGGAACGAATCCTTCATCCTCTGGGCAGCCTCCTGCGGGCCGTTGATCGCCTCCACCGCCGCCCACTGGCTGATCTGCGAGGCGCACGAATCGGTGTTGGTGATCCAGCGGGTGAGCACCGGCGCGAGCACGGGGTTGGACGCGAAGCCGATCCGCCAGCCGGTCATCGCCCAGGTCTTGGAGGCACCGTCGGAGATGATCGTCCGCTCGTACAGCCCGGGCGCTTGCGCGATGGAAAAGAATTCTTCCGAAAAGACGAGCCTCGAGTAGATCTCGTCCGCGTACACCCAGACTTGCGGGTGCTTTTCGAGAATCCTGGCGATCTGCTGGAGCTCCGACCTGGAAAGCGATCCCCCGGTCGGGTTGTGGGGATAGTTGAGGATCAACAGCTTGGTGTTCTTGTTGATCTTCTTCTCGAGATCGGAAAGGTCGAAGGCAAAATCCCGGGCCTCGTGCAGATGGATGGGCACGGGCTTGGCGCCGTTCGCCACGATCTGCGATTCGTAGATCGGGAACCCGGGGTTGGGATAGATCACCTCGTCGCCGGCGCCGTAGTCCGTGGTCGAGAGGATCGCGTAGGCGATGAAGGGCTTGGCGCCGGCGCCCACGACGACGTCCTGCGGACGAATGGGCAGGCCGCCGCGCATCGCGCCCAGGTAGCGGGCGGCGGCTTCCCGCAACTCGTCGATACCCGCGGAGGGCGTATAGCCGTGCTTGCCGCCCCGGATGGCGCGGATCGCGGCCTCCTGCACGTGCTCGGGCGCCGGGAAGTCGGGCTGGCCGATGCAGAAGCTGATGATGTCCTTCCCCTGGCGCGCGAGCGCATTCACCTCCGCGAGGACGACGAAGGCGTTCTCGGTGCCCAGCGCGGCGGCGCGGCGGCTGATTTCGGCCATGGACGGACTTCCTTGAAAAGCGGGCATTTTATCGGGTTAAGATCGGCCCGCCCATGCTGCTCAACTGCGTCGCCTACCAGGAAGGCCACAAGCTCGCGGACATCGAGAAGAGCCGCATCAGCGAGCACCTCGCTCGGCCGGGCACGTTCGTCTGGGTCGCGCTCAAGGACCCGACCGAAGAAGAGCTGCGCGAGATGCAGGAGCAGTTCCACCTGCACCCGCTCGCGGTGGAAGACGCGGGCCACGGCCACCAGCGGCCGAAGGTCGAGGAATACGGCGACCAGCTCTTCGTCGTCATGTCGACCGTGGAGGTCGCGCCCACCGACGAATACCACCTCGGCGAGGTCAACGTCTTCGTCGGCCCGAACTTCATCCTCTCCGTGCGCCACAAGGCGCAGCGCGGCTTCCAGGAGGTGCGCGCGCGCTGCGAGCGCGAGCCTCATCTGCTGCGCCACGGCTCAGGCTACGTCCTCTACACGCTCATGGATGCGGTGGTCGACCGCTATTTCCCGGTGCTCGAGGCGCTCGAGATGGAGCTCGAGGCGATCGAGTCCAACCTCTTCCGCTCCACCAACTCCGCGGCCGCCTCGCGCGAGAGCATAGAGTCGCTCTACTACGTGAAGCAGCAGCTCACCACGCTGAAGCACGTCACCGCGCCGCTCCTCGAGTACACCGGCAAGCTCTTCGGCGGGCGCGTGCCGCAGGTCTGCGCGGGCCTCGGCGAATACTTCCGCGACGTCTACGATCACCTCGTGCGCCTCAACCAGTCGGTCGACACCGCGCGCGACACGGTCGGCACGGCGATCCAGGTGAACCTCGCGATGATCACCATCGCCGAGAACGAGGTCACGAAGCGCCTCGCCTCCTACGCCGCGCTCGTCGCCATCCCCACCATGATCGCGGGGGTCTACGGCATGAACTTCAAGCACATGCCGGAGCTCGACTGGTCGTTCGGCTATCCCCTCGCGCTCGGCCTCATGGCGGGCCTCGACCTCTACCTCTGGTACCGCTTCAAGAAGTCCGGCTGGCTATAAGCCCCGGCCGTTTCGCAGCCGCGCGCGTCAGAACCGGAGCTCGGCCCGGACGACGTCCCAGGTGACGCCCACCCGTCCCCTAGCGTCCTTGCCGACGAGATCCATCCTCGAGAGCGCCGCCACGTCGGTGTGCACGTTCTTGTAGTCGCGCCCGAGCCGCTTCGCGAGCTCGTAGATCGAGCAGGCGCCTTTTTCCTTCAGGTCCTTCAGCAGCGCCCAGCGCGCCGGCGTGAGCGCTTTGGTGAACGCAGGGAGGTCCTCGAGCGAGAGCACCCGCAGCGGAGCGAGCTTGCGCCCCTCGGCGAGGCGGTTCCAGGCTGCCTCGAAGCGGTCGAGCGCATCGCGGGGCGGCGCGACGCGAAGCTCGAGCACCCTAGCCAAGGCGGCCTCCCGCCGCGGCGACATCGCGCTCGAAGTCGTAGCGCAGCTGCTCGACGGAGCGGAACTCGTAGGGAGACCTCCGCCCGAGCACGATCTTCTCGCCGTTCTCGTACTTCACGAGATTGCCGTAGCGCAGGCGATAGCGACCGGCCGTTTCGAGGCGGAGCTCGACGACCGTTCCGCCGACGATGCACGTCTCGTGCAGGAGCGACATATGGCTTATCGTACCATATACGAGGCAGCGTAAAATGGACTCATGGACGAGTTCTGGAACCTCTATCGGCACGGCTTCGCGCGGGTCGCGGTCGCCACGCCCGCGGTGCGCGTGGGCGATCCCGAGGCCAACCTGAACGCGACGCTCGATCTCGCCCGCGAGGCGGCGCGCGCGAAGGCGATCCTGGCCGTGTTCCCGGAGCTCGGCCTCTCCGCCTACAGCTGCGAGGACCTCTTCCACCAGGAAGCGTTGATCGACGCGTCCGCCGAGTCGCTCGCGCAGTTCCTGCGGGAGACGAAGAACCTGAAGCTCCTATCGCTCGTCGGCCTGCCGGTGGCCGTGGATGGACTGCTCTACAACTGCGCGGCGGTGTGCTGCGAGGGAAGGCTCCTCGGGGTCGTGCCGAAGACGTACCTGCCCAACTACCGCGAGTTCTACGAGGCCCGCCAGTTCACCCCGGGCGATACGGCGGCGAGGAAATCGATCCGCCTCGCCGGGCAATCCGTGCCATTCGGGAACGAGCTCCTCTTCGAGAACGAGCGGCTGCGGGGGTTCGTGCTGCACGTCGAGATCTGCGAAGACCTCTGGGTGCCGGCGCCGCCCTCCTCCTATGCCGCCCTGGCCGGCGCGACGGTGATCGGCAACCTCTCGGCCTCCAACGTGGTCATCGGGAAGGCAGGCTACCGGCGCCAGCTCGTCTCGAACCAGTCCGCGCGGTGCATCGCCGCGTACCTCTACAGCGCCTCGGGCCCCGGCGAGTCCACCACCGACCTCGCCTGGGACGGCCACGCGCTCGTCGCGGAAAACGGCAACGTGCTCGCGGAGTCGCGGCGCTTCGCCGACCGGCCGCAGCTCGCCTTCGCCGACGTCGACCTCGGGCGCCTCGCCGCGGACCGCATGCGGCAGAACACGTTTGCCGGCGCCGCGCTGCGCCACCGAGGCGAGGTCGAGCGCTTCCGCAGGGTCGGGTTCGACCTCGAGGCGCCCCGCGGCAAGGTTCTCCTGGAAAGGAAGATCGAGCGCTTCCCCTACGCCCCGAGCGACCCCGCCACGCGCGCCGCGCGCTGCGAGGAGGTCTACCGCATCCAGGTCCAAGGCCTCGTCACGCGCATGCGCGCCACCGGGACGAAAAAGCTCGTGATCGGCGTCTCGGGCGGCCTCGACTCCACGCAGGCCCTCATCGTCTGCGCGAAGGCCATGGACGACCTCAAGCTCCCGCGCGCCAACATCCTCGCCTATACGATGCCAGGCTTCGCCACCTCGAGCCGCACGAAGAACCAGGCGTGGCAGCTCATGCGCGCCGTCGGCGCGAGCGCCGAGGAGATCGACATCCGGCCGGCGTGCCTGCAGATGCTGAAGGACATCGGCCACCCGTACGCACGCGGGCGCAAGGTGTACGACATCGCCTTCGAGAACGTGCAGGCAGGCGAGCGCACGAGCCACCTCTTCCGGCTCGCCAACTTGCATGGCGGGTTCGTCGTGGGCACGGGCGACCTCTCCGAGCTCGCCCTGGGCTGGGCGACCTATGGCGTTGGAGACCATATGTCGCACTACAACGTGAACGCGAGCGTCCCCAAGACCCTCGTCCAGTATCTCGTCGCCTGGGTCGCGGACGCGGGCGAATTCGGCGCGGACGTGCAGCGCGCGCTCCACCGCGTGCTCGACACGGAGATCAGCCCGGAGCTCGTGCCGGGGAAGCAGAGCACGGAGGCGGTCGTCGGCCCCTACGAGCTGCAGGACTTCCACCTCTACTACCTGCTGCGCTTCGGCTACGCGCCGGCCAAGATCGCCTTCCTCGCCGCACACGCCTGGAAAGGAAAGTACCGCCTTCCGGAGATCCGGAAGTGGCTGCGCGTCTTCCTCGAGCGCTTCTTCCGCAACCAGTACAAGCGCAGCACGGTGCCCAATGCGCCCAAGGTCGGCTCGGGCGGCTCGCTTTCGCCGCGCGGCGACTGGCGCGCGCCGTCCGACGGGTCCGCGGCCGCCTGGCTCGCGGACCTCCGCAACGTCCCGGCGCGCTAAGCCTCAGCGCGGCGCGAGCGTCGCGCCCTCTACACGCACCTTGTCGCCGGGCTTCCAGGCCGGCGCCTCGGCAAAGGCCAGCGTGCGGGTCGAGCCGTCGTCCATGCGCAGCGCAACCTCGTAGTGCTTCTTCGTCTTGACATCTTTCTCGATGGCGTTCCCGGCAAGCGCCCCGCCGGCCGCGCCCGCGATGGTGGCGAGGCCCTGGTTCCTGCCGTCGAATACTTCGTGGGCGACGACGCCGCCGACCGCGGCGCCGGCTACGGCGCCCACGCCGGAGCCCTGCCCCTTCACCACGACTTCCTTGACGTCGAGCACCACACCGCACGCGGCGCAGTGCGGCTTGGCCTGGGCGACGCTCGGCGGCGCGGACGCGAGGTGGGTCGGGGCTGCGACGGACCGATGCTTGTCCTGGCTGGGCGCGGGCGCGCTGGCCGGAGCCGCCTCGGGCGCCTCTCCTGCCTTGGAGCCCTGCAGGTGGCCGGTGACGGCCGCGATGGCGACGGCACAGGCGATGATCGTGGCGGCGGCCGCGACGGCGACCAGCGGGTGAAGGCGCGCGCGGGGTTGCGTGAGGTTGGCTTCGCTCATGTTGTTTTCTCCTTCCAGATGTGAGGCACGAAACGCTACGCGCGTCTTTTTACGCGAAGCGCTTCGTCGCGGGAAGGAAGAATTTCCGTCGCCGGGAAGCGACGGATTGTCGCTGAAGCGGCGGTACCGCTAGCGCTTGAGCGCGACGGCGGAGAGCCGCTGCACGTCGAAGCCCTCGCAGCTGTTGAAACCGCTCGCGCAGCCGTATTGGGCGCTCGCGTCTACAGCACGCTGGTAGTACACCTTCGCGGCGTCCGGAAGGCCGAGGCCGTTTGCCGCCTCGGCCAGCATGAAATACGAGAGGTCCGAGAGGTAGCCCACGCCCATGACCGAGAGCGCGAGCTCGCGCCACTTCTGCTCGGCGTGCAGCTTCTTCCAGTCGCCCTTCTTGCTGGCGAAGGAAAACGCGCATTCCGTGCGGCATTTGAATTCTGCGGTCCCGGTGCGGAACTGCGTGAACGGCGCCGAGCGGAAAGTCATCGTGTCGGCTTCCTTCGAGACGCGCGCGGCGTATTGCTCGCGCGTGAGCGCGCCCGGCTTCGCGCTCGCGCTGAGGAAGCTCGGCGCGTCGCTCGGCGGTCCCGATTTCGCCGCCAGGTAGAGCGGCTCGACGTCGCGGCCGAGCTGCTCGAGCCGCTCGCGCCGGTGCTCGGGCGAGGGATGCGTGGAAAGGAACTCGGGCGGCGTGCCGCCGAGCTTGCCCATCTTGTCCCAGAGCGTCACCGCCGCCTGCGGGTCGTAGCCCGCGCGCGCGGCGAGCTCGATGCCGACCTGGTCGGCCTCGCTCTCCGCCTGCCGGCTGTTGGGAAGCGCGATCGCCAGCTGAGCCGCGCTCTCGAGCGCCGCAGCGGCCGTGTCCCGGCCGCCAAGGAGCACCGTACCCACCACCGCGCCCGCCGTTGTGCCGTAAGCCACGGACATCTTCTCGCGAGTGTGGCTGAGGAGCGCGTGGCCGATCTCGTGGCCCATGACCTGCGCGACCTCGTCGTCGGTCGCGTGGAGCTTTTCCCAGATGCCGGTGTAGATGGCCATCTTGCCGCCGGCCATGCAGAAGGCGTTGACGGTCTTGGGGTCGTCGATCACCTGCACCTGCCACTTCCAAGTCGCGGACTCGGGGCGGAAGCGCACCGCCTGGGCGATGAGCCGCTCGGTGATCTCGTGCACCTTCTGGTCGCGCGCGGTCCCGGCCTCGATCTTCTTGCTCTTGCCGAAGTCGCTCATCATCGAGCTGTAGGCGCTCGCGGAGCTGCCGATCGCCATGTCCTCCGAGACGATGGTGAACTGGCTTCGGCCGGTGATCGGGTTCGTGGTGCAGGCGGCCAGGCCGGCGAGGCCCAGGCCGCAGAGGATCTTCTTCATGGCGCCTCCCAACGGTCCGGATTCTATCGGTCCGGTCCGAGGCGAGAAAGGTTCACGCCGCCTTGCGCAGCGCCTCCGGATCGAGCCCGAGCCCCACGCGCAGCGCGTCGTCGACCCGGTCGAGGAAGACGAACTCGAGCCTCTCGCGCGCCTCCTGCGGCACGTCCTCGAGGTCCTTTTCGTTCCGCCGCGGCAGCATGACGGTCCGGATGCCGGCGCGCAGCGCCGCGAGCGTCTTTTCCTTCACGCCGCCGATCGGCAGCACGAGCCCGCGCAGCGAGATTTCGCCGGTCATCGCCACGTCCGAGCGCACCGGCCGGTCCTTCAAGAGCGACACCAGCGCGAGGAACATCGCGACGCCGGCGCTCGGCCCGTCCTTGGGCGTCGCGCCCGCCGGGACGTGGACGTGGATGTCCACTTTCTCGAGGTTCTCCGACAGGTAGGCTTTCGAAAGAGTCAAAGCCGCCTGCGCCGACTCCTTCATCACGTCGCCGAGCTGGCCGGTGAGGATGAGCTTGCCGCTGCCGGGCACCTTGGTCGCCTCGATGAAGAGGATGTCGCCGCCGACCGGCGTCCAGGCGAGGCCGGTCGCCACGCCGGGCGTCGAGGCGCGCTGCGCCACCTCGTTCTCGAACTTCTTGGGGCCGAGAATGGTTCTCAGATTTTCCGCCTGGATTTCAATTTTTGAAGTTCCAGGTTCTTCGGCGATACGCATTGCGGCATTACGAAGCACCGCGCCAATGTTGCGCTCGAGGGAGCGCACGCCCGCCTCGCGGGTGTAGTCGGCGATGAGGGTCCGGATGGCTTCTTCACTGAGCTCGACTTGGGAAGAGGCCAAGCCGTTTGCCTCGAGCTGCCTCTTCACGAGGTAGCGCTTCGCGATCTCGAGCTTCTCTTCCTCGGTGTAGCCGGGAAGCTGGATGATCTCCATCCGGTCGCGGAGCGGCCCGGGGATCGTCTCGAGCATGTTCGCGGTCGTGATGAAGAGCACCTTCGAGAGGTCGAAGTCCACCCCGAGGTAGTTGTCGCGGAAGCGCGAGTTCTGCTCCGGGTCGAGCACCTCGAGCAGCGCGCTCGAGGGATCGCCGTGGAAGCCGCCCTGCCCGAGCTTGTCGATCTCGTCGAACATGAGCACCGGGTTCTTCGACTCGGCGCGGCGGATCGCCTGGATCACGTTGCCGGGCAGCGCGCCGATGTACGTGCGCCGGTGGCCGCGGATCTCCGCCTCGTCGTGCACGCCGCCGAGCGCGATCCTCTGGAACTTGCGTCCCGTCGCGCGCGCGATCGACTGGCCGAGCGAGGTCTTGCCCACGCCCGGAGGGCCGACGAAGCACAGGATCGGGCTCTTGCCGTTCGGGTTGAGCTTCCTCACCGCGAGGTGCTCGAGGATGCGGCGCTTGATCTTATCGAGGCCGAAGTGGTCCTCATCCAGCACGCGCCGCGCTTCGGCGATGTCGATCTCTTTTTCGGGAACGTCCTTCCAGGGCAATTCCGACAGCCACTCGAGGTAGGTCCTCAGCATGGAGCCCTCGGCGCTGCCCTCGCCCATGCGCTGCAGGCGCTTGAGCTCCTTGGTGGCGTGCTTGTGCACGTCCTCGGGCATGCCCGCCTGCTCGATGCTCTTGGCGAGCTCCTCGATCTCGGCCGCGCCCTCCTCGCCCTCGCCCAGCTCCTTCTGGATCTGGCGCATCTGCTCGCGCAGCACGTGCTCGCGCTGGCGCTCGTCGAATTGCTTCTTCGTCTTCTCGCCGATCTCCTTCGAGATGCGCAGCACCCCGACGCGCTCGGAGAGCCGCTCGATCACCTTGTCCAGGCGCCGCTTGAGGTCGAACGTCTCGAGCAGGGCCTGCTTTTCCTCGTTCTTGATGTCGAGGAGGTTCGCGACCATGTCCGCGAGGAGGCCCGGCGAGGAGATGGCCTGGACCACCGCCGCGAGCTCCTCGGGCGCGTTCGGCAGGAGCTCGAGCGCCTCCGCCGCCTGCTGCTTGAGCTGCAGGAAGCGGGCCTCGACTTCCGTCGCCGAGGCATCGTTCGCGGCAGCGTCGTTTCCTTCCACCATCTGCACGCGGGCGACGAGGAAGGGCCAGCCCTCGAGGAATTCCAGCACGCGGAAGCGCGCGGTGCCCTGCACGACTAGGTGGTGAGTGTTTTCCTGCCCGGTGATGTAGCGAACGACCTGGCCGGCGGTGCCGACCCAATAGAGGTCGTCCGGCTTCACGTCGTCCTTGGCCGCGTCGCGCTGCAGGACGAAGCCGAGCTTGCGCTCGGTGCGCACCGCTTCCTGCGCGGCGGCGACCGAGATCGCACGCCCGACCGTGATCGGCGAGATCACGCCCGGGAAGAGCACCGTGTTCCGCATGGGGATGAGGATCATCGCGTCCTGCGGGACGGGCTTGCGGGCGAGGGTTTTCTGCTCCGGCATCGAGCTCATGCGTTTTCCTTCCTGCGGAATGCGAGGGTCAGCACGCCTTCGTCGAGGGACTTCGCGCAAAGCTCGAGGCCGGCAGCCGGAATCGGCAGCCGCCGCTCGAACCGGCCGTAGGGGATCTCGACGCGATGGATGCGCGCGGCGTCCTCGCCGCACGGAAAGGCCCGCGAGGCGGACACGACGAGCCGGTCGCCGTCGCGCGCGAGCGTGATGGAATCGGCGGCGACGCCCGGAAGGGCGACGTGCACGCGAACGCCGTCAGAGGTCTCGACGACGTCGACCGGCGGCTCCCAGTTTGGAGCGCCGCGAG
>JAFAGU010000319.1 GCA_019237595.1 Betaproteobacteria bacterium
ACGGCGCGGTTCCTCGCGCACCACGACGCGCTGACGGGCCTGCCGAACCGGCGCCTGCTCGGCGACCGCCTCGCGCAGGCGGTCCTCCAGGCGCAACGGCGAGGCTCGAAGGTTGCGGCGATGCTCATCGATCTCGACGACTTCAAGCGGATCAACGATTCCGCAGGCCACGCGGCCGGGGACCGCGTGCTCCGCGAAGTGGCGGCGCGCTTGGCAGGCTGCGTGCGCAAGGCCGATACGCTTTCGCGGCATGGCGGCGATGAATTCGTGGTCGTCATTTCCGACGCGCAGACCGAAGCCGATGGGCAGATCGTCGCCGAAAAGGTGCTCGCCGCGCTCGGCCCGCCTTTCGGCGTGGATGGAACCGCATTCGAGCTCGGCGCGAGCATCGGCATCTCGATGTTCCCACGCGATGCTTCCGACGCCGAGGCGCTGCTGCGCAATGCCGACGCCGCGATGTACCGCGCCAAGCAGCTGGGCCGCAACCGCTTCGAGTTCTATTCAGTCTAGGCGCGTCCTTCCCGTGCCGTAGGCGGCTCCTGTGGCCGGCGGTATATTGCGCCGGTGCCAAGGTGGTCCCCGATCCTGCTGTTCGCCCTGCCGGTCGCGGCGCTTGCTCAAGCTCCGGTGGTGGGCTCGAAGCGCTTCACCGAGTCCTACATCCTCGGCGAAATCGTGGCGCAGACCGCAGGCGGCACGCACCGCCCGGGGCTCGGCAACACCGCGATCCTCGTTGAGGCGCTCAAGGCCGGCGCGATCGACCTTTACCCGGAGTACACCGGCACCATTACGCGCGAAATTCTCAAGACGGAGGACAAGCTCGACTTGGGCGGGCTGAACGCGCGCCTCGCTCCGCTCGGCCTCGCCGCATCGATCCCGCTCGGGTTCAGCAATTCGTACGCGCTCGGGATGCGCGGCGAGGAGGCGCGGCGCCTGTCGATTACGCGCATCGGCGAGCTGAAGGCACATCCCGAGCTCCGGCTCGGCCTCTCCCACGAGTTCCTCGGCCGCCAGGATGGCTGGCCCGGGCTGCGCGCCGCCTATGGGCTGCCGCAGAGTTCTCCTCGCGGCCTCGACCATGGGCTCGCCTACGAAGCACTTGCCGCCGGCGAAGTGGACCTCATCGATCTCTACACGACGGACGCGAAGATCGAGCGCTACGGCATCGCCGTGCTGGACGACGATCGCCGCTTTTTTCCGCCCTACGACGCCGTGCTGCTGCACGGCGCGCGGGCGCCGCAGCGTTTTCCGCGCGCGTTCGATCGCCTCAAAGCGATCGAAGGGCGCATCGATGCCGCGACGATGCGCAAGCTGAACGCCCGCGCGGAGATCGACAAGCAGCCGTTCCAGGCAGTGGCGGCCGAATACCTGCACGGCGGCGAGTCGGCGCGGGCGCGGGGTCTACTCGGCGCGGTGTTTGCGCCCGATTTCGGCCGGCTTCTCGCCGAGCACGTCGGCCTCGTCTTCGCGTCGCTCGCCGCCGCGGCGCTGGCCGGCATCCCGCTCGGACTGGTTGCGGCTCGCTCGCGAGCGCTTGCGCAACCGGTTCTTCTCGCGACGGGTCTGGTGCAGACCATTCCGGCGCTCGCGCTTCTTGCCTTCCTCATTCCCCTCACTGGGACCATCGGCGTCTGGCCGGCGCTCATTGCGCTCTTCCTCTATGCGTTGCTTCCCATCGCCCGGAACACGCACGCGGGCCTCGTGCAGGTACCGCGCGGGCTCGTGCAGGCCGCGGTTGCGCTCGGCCTGCCGCGCAAATTGATCCTCGTCAACGTGGAGCTGCCGCTCGCCGCGCCGACGATCCTCGCCGGGGTCAAGACCTCCGCCGTCATCAACGTCGGCACGGCGACGATCGCCGCGTTCATCGGCGCCGGCGGCTTCGGAGAGCGAATCGCCCAGGGCCTCGCGCTCAACGACCACACCGTGCTTCTTGCCGGTGCGCTGCCTGCCGCGGCGCTCGCGCTCGTCGTGCACGGCGCCTTCGAGTGGCTGGAACGCGGCCTCGTGCGCGGACCGCGGTAGCGGCAGGGTAGAATCCGCGCGCCACGTCCCAGGAGATCCGCTTGCTGATCGGAGTGCCGCGGGAGACAGCGGAGCGCGAGAAGCGCGTCGCGACCGTTCCCGAAGTCGTCGAGAAGCTCCTCAAGCTCGGCTTTCAGGTCGCCGTCCAATCGGGCGCCGGCGACGCCGCCAACTTCTCCGACGAGAGCTACCGCACCGCCGGCGCGCGGATCATCCCCGACGCGCCGAGCGTCTGGTCGAGCGCCGATATCGTCTTCAAGGTCCGCCCGCCTACGCGCGAGGAAGTGGGGCTTATGCGCGAGGGCGCGACGCTTGTCGGCTTCGTGTGGCCGGCGCAGAACCCCGAGCTCATGCAGGCCCTCGCGGCGAAGAAGGCGACCGTGCTCGCGATCGACGCATTGCCGCGCATGCTGAGCCGCGCGCAGAAGATGGATGCGCTCACCTCGATGGCTGGCATCAGCGGCTACCGCGCCGTCATCGAGGCCGCCAATGCCTTCGGCCGTTTCTTCAGCGGCCAGGTCACCGCGGCCGGGAAGATCCCGCCTGCGAAGGTCTTCGTCGCAGGCGCCGGCGTGGCGGGCCTTGCCGCCATCGGCACGGCGGTCGGATTGGGCGCCATCGTGCGCGCCAACGACACGCGCTCGGAGGTCGCCGACCAGGTGAAATCGATGGGGGGCGAGTTCGTCAAGGTCGCCTACGAGGAGGAAGGCTCCGGCGGCGGCGGCTACGCCAAGGTGATGAGCGAAGGCTTCCAGAAGGCCCAGCGGGAGATGTACGCGAAGCAGGCCAAGGAAGTAGACATCATCATCACGACCGCGCTGATCCCGGGGAAGCCGGCGCCGCGGCTCATCACGGCCGACATGGTGAAGACCATGAAGCCGGGCAGCGTCATCGTCGACATGGCAGCGGAGCAGGGCGGCAACTGCGAGCTCACGGAGCCGGACAAGGCGGTCGTGAAGCACGGCGTCACGATCATCGGCTACACCGACCTCGCGAGCCGGCTCGCGAAGCAATCGTCGACGCTCTACGGGACGAACCTCTTCCGCCTCGCCGAGGAGCTCTGCAAGACCAAGGACGGCGTCATCGACGTCAACATGCAGGACGACGCGATCCGCGGCCTTACCGTCGTCAAGGAAGGCGCTATCACTTGGCCGGCACCGCCGCCGAAGGTCGCAGCTCCCGCCGCGCCAAAGCCTGCGGCGCCGAAGAAAGAAGCTCCCGCAAAGGCGCATGGCCACGGAGGTGCCGGTGCGCCCGCGTCGGCACGCTCGACCGCGGTCGTCTTTCTCATTGGCGCCGCGCTCTTCTGGTTCATCGGCGCCTACGCGCCGGCCGCCTTCATCGGCCACTTCACCGTCTTCGTGCTCGCGTGTTTCGTGGGCTACATGGTGATCTGGAACGTGACGCCTGCGCTCCACACGCCGCTCATGAGCGTCACCAACGCCATCAGCAGCATCATCGCCATCGGGGCGCTCGTGCAGGTGGCGCCGCCGCTCGCGGGGGCGGGCGAGCGCCCGTCGGCATGGATCCTGGGCCTCGCGGTCGCGAGCATCGCGCTCGTGGCGATCAACATGTTCGGCGGCTTCGCCGTCACGCAGCGCATGCTGCAGATGTTCCGGAAGTAGCCATGCCAGCCACTCTTTCGACGATCGCCTACGTCGGAGCCACGATCCTCTTCATCCTGAGCCTCGGCGGCCTTTCCAACCCCGAGACATCCCGTCGCGGCAACCTCTACGGCATGATCGGCATGGCGATCGCCGTCCTCGCCACGCTGCTAGGCCCGCGCGTCACGCCATCGGGCTACGCATGGATCGTGGGCGCCCTGGCCGTCGGCGCCGCTATCGGCGTGTATGCGGCCCGCGTGGTGAAGATGACGCAGATGCCCGAGCTGGTCGCGCTGATGCACAGCCTGGTCGGCCTTGCCGCGGTGCTCGTCGGTTTCGCCAACTACATTGACCCGGAGGCGAGCGGCGCCTTCGAGGGCGCGGAAAAGACCATCCACGAGCTCGAGATCTACATCGGCATCCTCATCGGCGCGGTCACGTTCTCGGGCTCGATCATCGCGTTCGGGAAACTCTCGGCGAAGATCAGCGGCAAACCGGTGCTCCTGCCGGCGCGTCACTGGATGAACCTCGCGGGGCTCGCCGTGGTGATCTGGTGCGGCGGCCTGTTCATCTCGAGCCAGTCGCTTGCGCAGGGCATGGCACCGCTCGTAATCATGACGGCGATCGCGCTCCTCTTCGGCGTGCACATGGTGATGGCGATCGGCGGTGCGGACATGCCGGTCGTCGTTTCCATGCTGAACAGCTACTCGGGCTGGGCCGCCGCCGCCACCGGCTTCATGCTCTCGAACGATCTGCTCATCGTCACGGGGGCGCTCGTGGGCTCGAGCGGCGCGATCCTCTCCTACATCATGTGCCGCGCGATGAATCGCTCCATCTTCAGCGTGATCCTCGGAGGCTTCGGCGGCGAGGCGGGCGCGGAAGCGTCGCCCATGGCCCAGGCGGCGCAGAAGAAGATCAAGTCGGCCTCGGTCGAGGACGTGGCGTTCATGCTGGAGAACTCGCGCAAGATGATCATCGTGCCCGGCTACGGCAT
>JAFAGU010000065.1 GCA_019237595.1 Betaproteobacteria bacterium
GCGGGCTGGGACGACGACCTCGTGCTCATGAGCGGCATGGTCGGCAGCCGCCAGGGCTGGCGCGAAGCGCCCTACGTCAACTGCCCCGCGGGCGAGGCGGAGCTCCGGAAGAACATCGTGCCCGTGGAAGCCGCGCGGGGCCGATCCGTCTTCATCGTCCCCGGCCTCTCGTGCATCGACTCTTCCGGCGTCCCAGATGTCATGCGCGGCGAGGAGACGCAGATCCTCGGCGCCCTCGACGAATTGCCGCACGCGGCGACCGTGTGCCTGCCGGGAACGCACAGCAAGTGGGCGCGCGTGCGCGATGGCCGGATCGAATCGTTCGCAACCTTCTTCACGGGCGAGCTCTTCGCCGTGCTTTGCCGGCACAGCCTTCTCGGCCGGATGATGGAGGAGGGCGCGCCTTCCGACGAAGCGGCTTTCGCCGAGGGGGTCGAGCGCTCGGGCGAGGCGAGCGGGCTCCTGCATCATCTCTTCGGCGTGCGCACGCGCACGCTCTTCTCCGAGCTGTCGCCGCGCGCATCGCCTTCGTACCTCTCGGGCCTCCTGATCGGCCACGAGCTGCGCTCGGCCGCTGCGGACGAGGTGTTCCTGCTGGGCGCGCCGGCGCTCGCCGAGCGCTACGCTCGGGCGGCTTTGTACCTTGGGCTGGCGGCGAAAACGCTCGACCCGCACGCGGCGGCGCGCGGGCTCTACCGGCTCGGCCGGTCCCTCAATCGAACTTGAGCTTCGCCTGCTCGACGACGCGGCGATTGGTCTCGATCGCCGCCGAGACGAGCTTGCGGAATTGCTCGGGCGAATTGCCGACCGGGACCGCGGCTGCGGTTTCCAGGCGCTTCAGCGTCTCGGGCTGCGCGAGCGTTTTCACCAGTGCCGCGTGGAGCCGGGCGGCGATCGCCGGCGGAAGCCTCGCCGGCCCGACCAGCCCGAACCACGAAGGATCGTTCAGCAGGGGATAACCGAGCTCCGCGTAGGTCGGAACGTCCAGGAGGGCTGGAACGCGTTTTTCGGAAGCGACCGCGAGCGCGCGCAGCCGTCCCGCCTGGATCGAGGGCAGGGACGACGGAAGATTGTCGAAGAGGACCTGCACCTGGCCGGCGAGGGCGTCGTTGAGCGCCGGCCCGGCGCCTTTGTACGGGACGTGAACGAGGTCGGTCTGCGTCGCGTACTTGAACGTTTCGCCGCGCAAGTGCCCGAGGCTGCCGGGCCCAGGCGTGCCGTAGTTGAGCTTCCCCGGGTTCGCCTTGAGATACGCGATGAAGGCCTGGAAGTTCGCCGCGGGTACCGAAGGATTCACTTCGAGCACGTCCGGCACGGAGGCGATCTGGCTCACGAGCGTGAAGTCGCGCAGCGGGTCGTAGCGAAGCGCCGCGCCGCGCACGATGAAGTTCACTACGTGGGTCGACACCGTCGCGAGCCCGAGCGTGTAGCCGTCGGGCGTCGCGTCGGCGATCGCCTTCGCGCCGATCGCGCCGCCGGCGCCGCCGCGGTTGTCGACGACGAAGGGCTGCCCGAGTTCCTTGGCGAGGCCATCGGCGGCGATGCGGCCGACGATGTCGGTCGTCCCGGCAGGCGGGAACGGGATGATGAGCGTGACCGGCTTCGCCGGATACTCCTGGGCGCCGGCGATCGCCGCGAAGGCGAGGGCAAGGAGCGGGGCGAAGCGCATCGGCGAAGAATAGCAGGCGCGCCGCCTGTAGAATCACGGGCTTTTTTCCGCCCGTGATCCGCCTTTCCCAACTCACGCTTCGCCGCGGCGCGAAGACGCTCCTCGAGAACGCGGAGCTCTCGCTCAATCCCGGCGAGCGCGTCGGCCTCGTGGGCGCGAACGGCTCCGGGAAATCGAGCCTCTTCGCGCTCCTGCGCGGCGAGCTCCACGCCGACAAGGGAGACGTCGACCTTCCGCGCGGCTGGCGCCTTTCGCACGTCGCGCAGGAAACGCCCGCCGTCGAGCGCAGCGCGACGGAATACGCGATCGATGGTGATGGGGTCCTTCGATCGCTCGAAACAAAGCTCGCCGAAGCGGAAAAAGGCAACGACGGGCGCTTGATGGGCGAGGTGCACGCCATGCTGGCGGACGCCGATGCTTATACGGTGCGCTCCCGGGCCGAGACGCTCCTCCTTGGCCTCGGCTTCCGCAAGGAGGAGCTCGACCGGCCGGTGTCGAGCTTCTCCGGCGGCTGGCGCATGCGGCTCAACCTCGCGCAGGCGCTCATGGCGCCCTCGGACCTGCTGCTGCTGGACGAGCCGACGAACCACCTCGACCTCGACGCGATCCTCTGGCTCGAGGAATGGCTCAGGCGCTATCCCGGCACGCTCGTGATCGTGTCGCACGACCGGGACTTCCTGGACGGCGTCGTCAAGGTGATCGTCCACATCGACCAGGGACGGCTGCGGCGCTACGCGGGGAATTATTCTTCCTTCGAAGCGCAGCGCGCCCAGGCCGTGGTGCTCGCCCAGAAGCAGATCGAGAAGCAGGCGCGCGAGCGGGCGCACCTGCAGTCGTTCATCGACCGCTTCAAGGCGAAAGCGACCAAGGCGCGCCAGGCGCAGAGCCGCATGAAGATGCTCGCGAAGATGGAGGCGCTCGCGCCGCTGCACGTCTCGGCGCCGTTCTCCTTCGAGTTCCGCGAGCCCGAGCGCGCTCCGAACCCGCTCTTCGTCTTCGAGGACGTGGCGGCCGGCTACGGAGAGAAGAAGGTGCTCGAAGGCATCACGCTCTCCCTCCAGGCCGACCAGCGGATCGGCCTCCTCGGCGTGAATGGCGCCGGCAAGTCGACCTTCATCAAGACGCTCGCCGGCGTTCTTTCGCCCCTGTCGGGAAGCGTGGTCGCGAACAAGGGCGTCAAGGTGGGCTACTTCGCCCAGCACCAGGTGGAGATGCTGCGGGACGACGAGTCGCCGCTTTTCCACCTGAGAGCGGTTTCCAGAGACGCGCGCGAGCAGGACCTTCGCGACTACCTCGGCAGCTTCAACTTTCCCGGCGACATGGCCACGAGCCCGATCGCGCATTTCTCGGGCGGGGAAAAGGCGCGCCTCGCGCTCGCGCTCATCGTCTGGCAGCGGCCGAACCTGCTGCTGCTCGATGAGCCGACGAACCACCTCGACCTCGACACGCGCGAGGCGCTCGCGGTCGCGCTCGCGCAGTTCGAGGGCACGCTCGTCCTCGTGTCGCACGACCGGCACCTGCTGCGCGCGACGACCGACCAGTTCATGATCGTCGCGGCTGGGCGGGTCAGTCCATTCGACGGCGATCTCGAGGACTACCGCGATGTCCTTCTCAGCAAGGCTCCGGCGCAAAAGGAGCCGAAGAAGACCGCCGAAACCCAGAAGCCCGCGCGACCGCAGAAGAGCCGCAAGCCGCTCGAGGCGCGCATCAAGCGGCTCGAGGAGCTGATGGCGAGGCTGAATGCGCGCAAGGCCGAGATCGAGGCGAAGCTCGCCGATCCGGCGCTGTACGCGCAGGGCGGCGATGAACCGCTCCGCGCGCTCCTGTCGGACCAGGCCTACGTCGGCCGCGAGCTCGCCGAGCTCGAGGGCGAATGGCTCGAGAAACAGGCGGAGCTCGAGCGACTCGCATGAACTAGGTTGCCGAAGTAGGCCCAGCGGAATACCGCCGCGGCGCCGTGCGCGGCGGTCCTGTCATGGCCGGGCGACGAAAATGCCCGGATGCTCCCCCGGTCTCCGTCCCCGTGGCTCCGGCGCGCCGCCGGCTTGTATCTCACTCGCGTCCTGACGCGGCCGCTCGACATCGAGACGCCGCCGCCCCGGCGTCCGGAGCTTCGGTACGCGCTTTTGGCGGAGCGAGAGCTGCTCGACTGGATCGACGATCCGGCGCTCGAGCTGCAGGCGGGCCAGGCTTCCGCGGCATACGCGAAGGGCGACCGCTGCGTCGGCGTTTTCCAGGCCGATTCCCTCGTCGCGTACATCTGGTTCGCGTTCGGGCCGACGCAGCACGCGGGGCGCGTGTGGGTCGACGTCCCGCGCTACGCGCGCTACAGCTACAAGGCATTCCTTCGCAAGGATCTTCGCGGGAAGGGGCTTGGCAACGAAATCTACCTCCAGGCGGGCCGCGTCTGTCCGGCGGAGGGACGCACGGTCGGCATCACCTACATCCTGACCGACAACGTACCGTCGATCCGCGCTGCACAGAAGGCGGGCTGGCGCACGGTGGGCTATGCCGGGTACCTGGAAAAGAGCGACGGTTTCGTCGCCTTCCGCTCGCCCGGCGCGCTGCGCGCCGGATTCCGCTTCTTCCGCGTCGGCCGCCCCGGCCCTCGCGCTCGCTTCGTTCCGGTCGCGCGCTAGCTCACCGGTAGGTGCGGGAAGGCGCTGAAGGTGGCGGGCTCGGCTACGGGCGCGGCCGGCGCAAGATGTCTTGGGGTGAGCTCGGCGTAGGAAGTGCAGCCCAGAAGACCAAGGGCGATGCGCACTTCATCCTCGAGCAGCTCCAGCGCGCGCACGAGCCCCGCGACGCCGCCGGCGGCGAGGCCGAGGCCGCACAGCCTTCCTACGCCGACCGCTTCCGCCCCGAGCGCGATCGCCTTCACTACGTCCGTGCCGCGCATGAATCCGCCGTCCACCCAGACCTTCGCCTTGCCCTCGACCGCGGCGACCACCTGCGGCAGGACCGCCGCGCTGCCCAGGCCGTGGTCGAGCTGCCGTCCACCGTGGTTCGACACGTACACGACGTCGACCCCGTGCTCGACCGCGAGCTGCGCGTCCTCGGCCGTGGCGATTCCCTTGATGACGAGCGGCAACGCGTCGCGGCCGTTGTATCTGTCCTTGTAGCGCTTCACCTCGTCCCATGAGAGCGCCGACTGGAACCGGTGCCCCGCGGCGGCATCCGCGCGCCAGGGCTTGACGAAGCGCCCCAGGATGTCGCGCTCGCGGCGGCTGTACATCGCCACGTCGACCGTGTAGCAGAAGGCGCGGTAGCCGTGGTCCTTGGCGCGGCGGATGAAGTCGTCCACCCACTTCGTATCGCCGCGGACGTAGAGCTGGAAGATGCGCAGCGTCTCGGCCGCGGCGGCGGTTTCCTCGAGGCCGGGCTTGCAAACCGACGAGAGCATCTGCGCCACGCCAAACTGCGCCGCCGCGCGCGCGGCCGACGCGGCGCCGCCCTCCACGAGCGACTCGAGCCCGCCGATCGGTGCGAGGAAGACCGGGAGGCGAGTGCGCTGGCCGAGGAGCGAGGCCTTCGAGTCGATGGCGCTCATGTCGCGCAGCACGCGAGGGCGGAAGGCGATCGAGTCGAGCGCCTGGCGGTTGCGCTTCACCGTGGTCTCGGTCTCGGCGCCGCCGACGAGGTAGCTCCACGGCCCGGGCGGCAGGTTGCGCCGCGCTGCCGCGACGATCTCCTGCAGCGTCAGGAATTCTTCGGTATGGGGGGCGTTCACGTACACTCGCGCCTGGAGGAGGACAAATGATAAGGCTCTTCGCCGCCGCGGCGCTCGCCGCTTTCGCAGGCCTCGCCGCGGCCCAGCCCTTTCCTTCGCGCCCCGTTACGCTCGTCGTGCCCTTCCCGCCAGGGGGCTCGACCGACACGGCCGCTCGCCTCATCGGCGAGGCGATGCGGCCCTCGCTCGGGCAGCCGGTCGTGACCGAGAACGTGGGCGGCGCGAACGGGAGCATCGCGCTCGCTCGCGTGGCGCGCTCGGCGCCGGACGGCTACACGATCGACATCGGCCAGTGGGACACGCATGTCGGCGCGATCATCTACCCGATCAGCTTCGACCTCGAGAAGGACTTCGCACCGATCGGGCTGATGAGCATCAACCCGCAGCTCCTTATTGCGCGCAAGAACTTTCCGGCCGACGACCTGAAGGGGCTCGTCGCCTGGATGAAGGCGAACCCGGGAAGCGCCACGCTGGTCGAGCAGACTTCCGCCGCGAAGCTGGGCGGCCTGCTGCTCCAGAAGGCAACCGGCAGCGAAATACGGTTCATCCCGTTCCGCGGCGCGGCGCCCGGCATGCAGGCTCTCCTCGGCGACCAGGTGGACCTCCTCATCGCGCAGGCGGCGGTGATCATGCCGCACGTGCGCGCCGGAGCCGTGAAGCTCTTCGCCAATCTCTCGCCGGCACGCTCGCCTTCGCTTCCCAACGTCCCGACCGCCGATGAAGCGGGCGTGCGCGGCCTCTACCTCTCCGGGTGGTTCGGCCTCTTCGCGCCGCGCGGCACGCCGAAGGAAGTGGTCGCGAAGCTGAATTCGTCGATGGCGCAGGCGCTCCTCGACCCCAAGGTGCGCGAGCGCTTCGCCGAGCTCGGGCTCGACATCGCTGGCAAGGAGCAGCAGTCGCCCGAGGGCTTCGCCGCCTTCCTCAAGGCCGACATGGACAAGTGGTGGCCGATCATCAAGGCGGCGAACATCAAGGTCGAATAGGGCGCATCGTCGTGACCCTGCGCGGGCAACTCGTCCTTCTTGTCTTCGCGACCCTCGTTCCGGTGCTCGCGTTCACGGGATTTGCCGCCATGCAGGTGGTCCGGCACGAGTTCGATTCGACCAAGCGCTCGGCACAGGACCGCGCTCGCGCCGTCATGACGGCGATCGATGCCAGGGCGCAGGGCCATGTCACCGCGCTCGAGGTGCTCGCTTCGTCGAGCCTGCTGACGCGCGGCAACCTGCGCGCTTTCCACGCCGATGCGGCGGACGCGCTCGCGTCCCAGCCTGACTGGGCGAGCCTGCGTCTCGCCGCGCCGAGCGGCGAAGTGCTGTTCGATGCTGCGAAACCCTTCGGCACGCGCTCGCCGTCCATCGAGGACGAGGCGGCGCTTGGGCGCGCCCTGACGCAGCAGAAGGCGTCCTTCGGCGCCGTCGTGCGCAGCGCGGCGCGCGAGGAGCCGGTCTTGTCCATCGATCTACCCGTCGTGCGTCGCGGGAAAGTCCCGTATGTGCTCTCCCTGCTCGTCAAACCGGAATCGTTCCGCGCGCCGATCGAGGCGCAGCGCTCGCCGCAAGGCTCGGTGAGCGGCCTCACCGATGCGGACGGCCGGTTCATCGCGCGCATTCCGCCGCGGCCGATGGGGTCGCTGTCTGGCGAAGGATTCCGCAAGGCCGTCTCCCAGGCCCCCGAGGGCTGGTATCGAAGCGTGTCCATCGAGAAGGTGCACAACTACACGGCGCACGTGACCTCAAGCCTGACCGGCTGGCACCTCGGCCTCGCCATCCCGACCTCGATCATCGACCAGCCGATGGAGCGCGCGGCTACGGCCATGGGCGCCGGGGCGCTCCTCTCCATCCTCGTCGCGCTCGGCGTCGCCTTTTGGCTGGGGCGCAGGATCGCGGCGCCCATCGAGGATGGCTGAGCTGCTCGAGCGCTACGGCGCGGCGCTGGTCTTCCTCAATGTGCTCGCCGAGCAGCTCGGGCTGCCTGTTCCAGCGATGCCGACCATCATGGTCGCCGGCGCCATGGCCGCGGAGGAGCGCTTTCCGATCGCTGCGCTGCTCGCCGCCGTTTTCCCCGCCGCGATGCTGGGCAACGTCATCCTGTACTCGCTGGGCAGCCGTTACGGTCACCGGGTGATGAGGCTCCTGTGCGCCATCGCGCTATCGCCCGATTCGTGCGTGCGGCAGACCTCGCTGCATTTCGAGCG
>JAFAGU010000089.1 GCA_019237595.1 Betaproteobacteria bacterium
TCAGCGTCTGCGGCAGGTAGAGGTAGTTCCCGCCGGCGCGCGCCGCCTCGAGGTTGAGCCCCGGCACGAACGCGCCGGTCTTGAGCGCGATCGCGGTCTCGCCGGTGGCCGCGCCGGGCGAGGGAAGGAGCACCGCCGGCTGCTCCGTGCCATGGATGGAGAAGCGAAGCACCTCTGGCGCGCGCGAGAGCGTCTCGATGCCGACGCGCGCTTCGCTTCCGGAGCTCTTGCTCACGCGGCGCACGATGCCGATCACCCAATTGTTGCCGCCGTCTGGCTGCATGGCGAGGAGCGCGCCGATCTTCAGCCAGTCGCCCTTAGCCTGGGGGACCACCGCGCCGAAGCCGCCCGCGCTGACGTTCTCGACGATCCAGTTCTCGGCGCCCTGCTTGTCCGCCGCCGCCCCCTGCAGCGCTGCGAGGACGCCCTCGAAGCCGTGGACGATGGAGAGACGCGACTTCACGTGGTGCCGCGGATGCCGCCGCTCGGGTGGAACCGGCGACCAGTAGAGGAGCAGGTGCCGCAGCAGGTCGACCGCGGCCTCGCCCTCCATCGCTCCGGCCATCGCCGCGGGGAGCTGGCCGCTCGCCTCGGCGCGCTGGATCATGCGCTCGAGCTCCGCGGCGGCGCGCGCCGCGGAGAGAAATCGCACGCCCGCTCCGAGGCTCGGCTGGCGCGCGAGGCGCTGCGGCGGCGCGGCCTGCGAGAGATCCATCCAGTGGGAGACGCCCGGCATGGCATTAGGGGCGAGATCGATCGCGGGCGCGAGCTCGCCGATCAGCCGCTCGGCGAGCTCGATCTCCGTCGGCAGCAGGCTGTCCGGCGAGCTCGCGTTGAGGACGACGGCGCGCACGTACTCGAGCCGCGGCGTCGATTCCTCCTGCACGGCCGGATAGACCGCGCAGCGCGACTGGGCGACGGAGCGCTCCTCCGCGAAGGCGTAGGCGCCGTTCAGCGCACGCCAGATCGCCGCGTCCACCGGCGCGTAGCGCAGGTAAAGCCATTTCGCCTGCTGGCCGGCGGCGCGAAGCGCCCGAACGGCGAGCAGCGGAAGCTGCGCGCGCACGCCCTCGGCGCTCTTGGCGTCCTGGCGGAGCGCGTCGACCGCGCGGGCGTAGGCGCTCGCGGCCAGCTGCCAGTAGCCGTAGACCGCCGTCCAGATGCGGTTCTCCTGGAAGCGCGAAGGCCTCGCCGCCGCCACGTAGTCTCGCGAGAGCTTGCGAAGCCGCGGCTGCGCCGCATCGTCCACTGCGAAGAGGGCCTGGAGGCGCGCGTCGGCGCGGAAACCTTCGGCCGCTGCGACCGACTCGTGCCAGTGCGCGAGCTCGGCGAGCGCCTCGTGCGGGTCCTGCGGAAGCTCCCCGAGCACGCGGCGCGCTTCCTTGGCATCGGCAAGCGGGTGCGCTGCCTTGCCCGCGCCGAAAAGCTTCAGCATGAAAGCGTTCTCCCTCGTCCGATCCTAGCATGCGCGATGGCACAATAACGCCGATGCGTCCTCACGCCGCCCTCGCCGCGACGCGCTCATGGTGATCACGCGCGAGAAGGAGCCGGTCGCGGTCGCGGGCTACCGGATCGTGCATCGCATCGGCCAGGGCGGCCAGGCGCAGGTGTTCCTCGCCGAGCGCGAGCACGATGGCCTGCTCGTGGCGCTCAAGGTCCTCGACCGCACGCTTCGCCAGGACGGCAGGTTCCTCGAGCGCTTCGTGCGCGAGTACAAGCTGATCGCGAGCCTGCAGAACGACTTCGTCGCGCGCGTCTACGACCAGGGCTTCGCCGGCGACTATCCGTACCTCGCGATGGAGTACCTCCCCTCGGGCACGCTCGCCGTGCGCATTCACGAGGGGCTCGCCTCCCGCACGGCGCTTCGCATCGCGGGGCAAGTCGCGCGCGCGCTCGACGCGATCCACGGGCACGGGATCGTGCACCGCGACCTGAAGCCCGCCAACATCCTCTTTCGACCCGATGCTCGCCCGGTGATCGTGGACTTCGGCCTCGCGAAGAGCCTCGCGTCGAACACCAACCTCACCGTCGCCGGCCAGCTGGTCGCGACGCCGCGCTACATGTCGCCGGAGCAGTGCGTCGGGAAGCCGGTCGACCCACGCTCGGACCTCTACAGCCTCGGCGTGATCTTCTACGAGATGCTCACGGGCCGGAAGCTCTTCGAGGCGGACCGCGTCGTCGACCTCGTGAGCGCGCACCTCAACGCGCCGCCACCGCGCCTGCCGCCGGAGCTCGCAGGCTACCAGGGCATCCTCGACCGGCTCCTCGCCAAGGATCCCGAGGCCCGCTTCCAGAGCGCGCGCGAGCTTTTCGCGCACATCGCGATATGACGAGCGCCGAAGACCAGTACCTCGCGCTCCTTCGCGACATCCTCGAGCACGGCGCGCTCAAGTCCGACCGCACGGGCACCGGCACGCGCTCGGTGTTCGGCCGGCAGCTTCGCTTCGCGCTCGATGCGAGCTTTCCGCTCCTCACGACGAAGAAGCTGCACGTGAAGTCGATCGTCTACGAGCTCCTCTGGTTCCTGCGCGGGGACACCAACGTGAAGTGGCTGCAGGAGCGCGGGGTGTCCATCTGGGACGAATGGGCCGACGAGAACGGCGAGCTCGGGCCGGTGTACGGCTACCAGTGGCGGCACTGGCGCAGCCCGGACGGGCGCGACATCGACCAGATCGCGAACGTCGTGGCCTCGCTCAAGGCGAAGCCCGATTCCCGGCGGCACATCGTCACCGCCTGGAATCCAGCCGACGTCGATCGCATGGCGCTTCCGCCGTGCCATGCGCTCTTCCAGTTCTACGTCGCCGAAGGCCGGCTTTCCTGCCAGATGTACCAGCGCAGCGCCGACGTCTTCCTCGGCGTGCCCTTCAACATCGCGTCCTACGCGCTCCTTACGCTCATGGTCGCGCAGGTGGTGGGACTGAAGCCCGGCGAGTTCGTCCTCACGCTCGGCGACGCGCATCTCTACCTCAACCACCTCGAGCAGGCGCGCGAGCAGCTCTCGCGCACGCCGCGGCCCTTCCCTCGCATGCGCCTCAATCCGGCGGTAAAGGACCTCTTCGCTTTCCGGTACGAGGACTTCACGGTGGAGGGATACGACCCGCATCCTGCCATCAAGGCGCCGATCGCGGTCTAGGCGCCGCAGCAACGGAAAAAAAGAGGGCCCGCCTGCAGGGGGAAGAGGTCGGGCCCGGGGGAGAAATGACGATGCTTCGATCGTCCGCTTGAAGAGGGTGCGCTAGAACGTGCCCTTGAACCAGAGCTGGCCGAGGTAGAGGATGCCGGCCGCCGCGAAGGTATAGACGAGGAGGTCGGAGAAGCGGTTGCGCGAGTGCGGCGAGCTCCAGCCGCGCGAGAACCACGCAAGCGCGACGATGAGGAGCAGCGACCCGAGCGCGGCGGCGCCGGCCGAGAGGCTGCGCCCGAACGCCGCGGCGATCCAGCCGTCCGGCGAGATGACCTTGTAGATCGTGCCGCCGATTCCGAGCGTCACGAGCAAAACGATGACGAAGCCGATAGCGACCTGCGCGGCGACGCCGAGCTCCTGCTTGATCGTATTCATGTCAGCCTCCCTCGAGGGCATTGCCCTTCACCCGTACGCGCGAGCCGACGCCGAAGAGCGGGGCCCTCGGTTGCGTGAGCGCGCGCTCCGTGCCGTCGTCCATGCGCACGACGATGCGGAACACCCGCTCCTTCACGCCGCTCTCGGCGCTCTCCCGGATCTCGATCGGCCGCACCGCGGCCACGACGCCGCAGGCGCGGCAATCCGACTTCCGTGCGGCAGCGGCCGAAGCCGTGCTCTCGAGCATCGGCGTGAGGTGCGGGTTGTACGCCGCGAGGTTCTGCGGCAGCCCGCGCGTCAGCGCCGTGGCGCCGACGAGCCCGAAGAGGACGAGCGCCACTCCGGAACCGATCACGACCGGATAGTTGCGGGTCCACACCATGCAAGTTCTCCTTGTTCTGTTCCTGCACCGCTTCTCCTGCAACCGCCGTGCCACTCCGGCATTTCGCTGGCGTGGCAGCGACTTAGCCGCGGCGCGTGTAATAGTTCCAACGGCGCACGCAGGCCGAAGCGTCGGGAACCGGCGACGAAGGAAGTCACGATCTCCTGACCGCCTTGAACGCCCAAGTGTTTTTCTGTCGCCGCGCGGCGACGAACCGGTGAAGGAATGCAAATCAGGCTCTCCGTCCTCGACCAGTCGCCGATCATTCGCGGCAGCAGCGCCGTGCGGGCGATCGAGGAAACGCTGGCCCTCGCGCGGCGCGTCGATGGCCTCGGTTACGAGCGCTATTGGCTCGCGGAGCATCACGCGATCGCGGCGCTTGCGGACCCGTGCCCGGAAATCCTCCTCGCGCGCCTGGGCGCGGAAACGAGCCGCCTGCGCGTGGGCACCGGCGGCGTGCTTCTGCCGTACTACAGCGCCTTTCGCGTGGCCGAGTCCTTCCGCATGCTCGAGGCGATGTATCCCGGCCGCGTCGACCTCGGCATCGGGCGCGCGCCAGGCGGCGATGCGCGCACGGCGCAGGCCGTCGGCGGCGGGCGCTTCCCCGACGCCGACCGCTTCCCGGAGCAGGTGTGGGAGCTCGTGCGCCATCTCGACGGAACGCTTCCCCAGGAGCATCCGTTCGCGCGCGTGCGCGTGCAGCCGGAAGTCGGCTCCGCGCCGCACGTGTGGCTCCTCGGCTCCTCCGGATACAGCGGCGCGCTCGCCGCGGAGCTCGGGCTCGCCTTCGCCTTCGCGCACTTCATCAACCCGCGCGGCGGCGAGGAAGTCTGCCGCCGCTACCGCGACCAGTTCTCCGCGGCGCGCGACAAGACGTCGCGCGTTATCGTCTGCACCTTCGCCATTTGCGCCGCGAACGACGAGGAGGCCGAGCGGCTCGCCGCGCCGATCGACCTGCGCCGCATCCAGATGGCGCTCAACGTGGACGCGCCCTTCCCGGACGCGGAAGAGGCCGCGGCGCATCGCTATTCGGAGGAGGAGCGACGCTACGCGCTCTCGCAGCGCGAGCGCGCCGTGATCGGCGGGCCGGAGAAATGCCGGCGCGAGCTCGAGGCGATGGCCGCGCGCTACGGCGCGGACGAGGTAATGGTTCTCACTATTACCGGCGATTACGGCTCGCGCGCCCGCTCATACGAGCTCCTGGCCGAGGCTTTCGGCCTGGCGGCGCTTGCGAAAAAGCAACAGTAGCCAAGTGCCTGTTTTGGCGGGTTCCGGGACCCGACGCCCGTAGATCGATCGCTACAGCTGTCGAATTTTTCACAGCGCGGGGCGAAACGTGAATGCCCGCTTTCGCCTTGCGCGCGTCCTTCCTTGACTTCGCGAGGACTCCGACGCTAGATTGATTTCGGACGGCCGCAGTCGAAGGCGAAGAGGGTCGTCGGAGATCTCTTCATTTAGCCAGATCATTCTCACCACATCCTAGGAGTGCTCATGAAGCAAATCATTTGTCGCCTGTTGATCGTGTTGATGGCATGGACGCCCTACCAGATCGCGCAAGCCGGCATGATCGGCACCGACCAGGTCGTCGCCTCGTCGGCGCAAGCGGACCGCACGACGGTTCTCAACTTCGTGAGCCGCAGCGACGTCGCGGGCCAGCTCGCCTCCATGGGCCTCGACCCTGCCACCGCCAAGGACCGCGTTGCCGCGATGACCGACGACGAAGTGCGCTACGTCGCCGGCAAGATCGACTCGATGCCGGCCGGCGCGAACGCGACGGGCCTGGTCATCCTGATCATCATCATCGCCGTCATCTGGTGGGCCTGGAAGCGCTAGCCGCACCCGGCCGCAAGGCCAACGGAAACGCCCGCGCATTCGCGGGCGTTTTCGTTTTCGCGCTCTTCGCGCTCGGGCTCGGCGGCTGCGCGAGCCTCGTGCCGCAGACGGCGGCGCTGCGCGAAGGGCTGCCGCCGGACCTGCCGCCGACGGTGGAGCTCAAGTCCGTGCCATTCTTCCCGCAGACCGAATACCAGTGCGGGCCGGCGGCGCTCGCCACGGTGCTCGCCGATGCAGGCGAGAAAGTCACGCCCGAGGAGCTCGTGCCGCAGGTCTACCTGCCCGAGCGCAAGGGGAGCCTGCAGGTCGAGATGCTCGCCGCCGCGCGCCGCCACGGGATGGTCTCCTACCTCCTCGCGCCGCGCTTCACCGACATGCTGCGCGAGATCGCCTCGGGAACGCCTGTCATCGTCCTCTGGGACCAGTCACCGCTCGGGACATGGCACTACGCCGTCGCCATGGGCTACGACTACGACAAGGGGAAGCTGCTGCTTCGCTCCGGAACCGACGAGCGCGACCAGAAGCCCTTCGCCATCCACGAGTTCCTCTGGATGAGGAGCGGCTACTGGGCGATGGTCGCCGTGCCGCCGAACCGCATTCCGGTCAGCGCCGAGGAAACGCGCTGGCTCTCCGCAGTGGCGGCGCTCGAGCACGCCGGCCAGACGAAGCCGGCGCAGGTCGCCTACGAAACCTTCCTCAAGCGATGGCCGAACAACACGAGCGCGGCGATCGGCCTCGCGAACACGTACTACGCGATGAAGGACCTGCCGCAGGCCGAGCGCGTCCTGCGCGAGGCGGCCCGGCGCGACCCGGATTCGGTCATCGTCCTCAACAACCTCGCGCAGACGCTCTCCGACGAAGGCAAGGACGACGAGGCGCTCGGCTTCATCGATCGCGCCGCGGCGGCGGGCGGCCCCTACGCGGGCGCGGTCGCCGATACGCGCAAATCGATCCTCGCGAAGATCGCGGCGAAGAAGAAGGACTAGCTCCGGCGCTCCTGCGCCCGGCCGAGCGCAAGCGAAAGCGCCATCCAGGCGGCGGCGAGCGGGAGCACCGCGAGCGAAAGCGCGCTGAGCTCCCAACCCGCGCCGCGAAGCGCGTTGAAAAGGGAGGCGCTCGCCGCATCCGCGCCGCGGAAGACCACGCCGTCGATGATGTACTTCGCCTTGTACTTCTCCTCGCGGCCCACGACGGTGAAGAGCGTTTCCCGCGCGGGATTCGACACGGCGAAGTTCACCGTGCGCTGCAGTGCCTGGAAACCGACGACGAGCGCGATCGTCGGCCCGGCGGCGAGGAGTGCAAAGCCGAGCAGGAACACCGCCGGCAGGAGCGCCGCGGCGGGGCCCGCGCCGAAGCGCGCCATGAAGCGCCCCGTCGCCGCGAGCTGCACGACGAGCGTGAGGATGCCCGCGGCGAGGTCGATCGAGGCGAAGATGCGCGTGCGCTCGGCTGGATCGCTCGAAGCCGCCGCGACCACGTTCGCCTGCTCGAAGTAGAGGAACGTCCCGGCGAGCGAAAGCAGCACGACCCAGAATGCGATGCCGGCGAGATAGGGAGACCGCGCGAGGAGCGCGAACCCGGCGAACGGATTGCCGCCCACCGCCTGCTGCTTCGCCGTCTCGTCGCGCTGCGTGCGCTCGATGCGAAGCGCGCAGAGGACCGCGGCCTCGAGGAGAATCGCCGCGAGCACCAGCATGTTGGCCGTGCCGAGCAGCTTGACGAGAAGCACGGTGAGCGCGGGTCCTGCCAGCGCCCCGGCCGAGCCGCCGGCGGCGATGTACGCGAAGAGCCGCTTGCCCTGCTCCGCCGAGAAGAGGTCCGCCATGAAGGACCAGAACACCGACACGGCGAAGAGATTGAAGACGCTGATCCAGACGAAGAAGACCCGCGCGGTCGTTTCCTTGTCGATGCCCAGGGCAAGCAGCACCCAGAAGACCGCGATGTTCAGGACGAAGAAGTGATAGACGAGCGGAATGAAGCGCCGCCGCGGCAGGCGCGCGACCACCGCACCGAACACCGGCACGGCCACGAGCATCGCCACGAAGGTGGCGGTGAAGAGCCAGTGGAGATTCCGCACGCCGCCTGCAACGCCCATCTCGTCGCGGAGCGGCCGCAGGATGTAGTACGACGCGAGCAGGCAGAAGAAGTAGGCGAAGGACCACAGGAGCGCGCGCAGCTCCTCCGGACGGACCGCGGCCCATCCCCGCGGGCGCCCGGCGCCCGTCCGCGGTTCGGGGCGCGGCACGTCAGTTGAGCGAGAGCGCCTTGCGAAGCTCGTCGGCGGTCATGACCTTGCCGGAGACCGACGAGCCGAGATCGAAGGCCTTGGAAGCGGCGAGCGAGCTGACCGGCACCGGATCGAAGCCCGCGTCGGAGACGAGCTGCGCGCCCACTTTCAGCGCCTCGGGATCGTCGGCGGCGACGGGGATCGCCATGCGCGGCGCGGGGCGATTCGCCTCGCGGCCCATCACCGCGTAGCCCCAGGAGTTGAACGCCCGCACGAGCCGCGCGTCCGGAAGGATCGCCGCGGTGGACACCGCCGCGCCCTTCTCCTTCGCCTGTACCGCCATGTCGCCGTCGCGGGCCGGCACGGGATTGTTCGGATCGACGACGATCTTGCCCTTGAGCTGCGCGCCCACCTGCTGGGCGATGGCCGGCAGCGCTCCGTAGGGAACCGCGATGAGCACCACATCGCCGAAAGCGACCGCCTGCTCGACCGTGCCGCTTCGCGCCTTGCCGCCGACGCTCTCGGCGACACGCTTTGCGACGTCTGCATCGCGGTCCGAGAACATGACTTCGTGGCCCGCCTTCGCCCACAGGCCGCCGATCGTCGAGCCGATGCGCCCGGAGCCGATGACGCCGATCTTCATCGGCTTCGTGGTCTGCGCCGACGGCGCTGAAGCGAAGAGCACCACCGACAAAACGGCGAGGAGCGACAGGAAAAGACGGCGGTTCATCCGGAACTCCTTGGTAGCGGGGGGCGGCTCAGGCTACCACAGCGATACAATGCCCCATGCAGCCGAGGCGAAGAGCCCTGCTCGCCGCCCTCGCGGCCGCTTCCTTACCGAGCGCCTCCCTCGCCCAAGAACGCCTGATGTCGCGAAAAATTCCCTCGACCGGCGAAACGCTGCCGGTCATCGGCCTGGGCACGTGGCAGACCTTCGACGCCGGAAGCGACCCGTCGGCGCGCGCGCCGCTGCGCGAGGTGCTGAAGCTCCTCGACCGGAACGTCGTCGATTCCTCGCCCATGTACGGCTCTTCCGAGACGGTCGCGGGCGATCTCATCGCCGAGCTCGGGATTCGCGAGCGGCTCTTCGTCGCCACGAAAGTCTGGACGAGCGGCCGCGAAGCGGGCATCCGCCAGATGGAAGCCTCGTTCCGCAAGCTCCGCGTCGAGCGCATGGACCTCATGCAGGTGCACAACCTCGTCGACGTGGCGACGCACACGAAGACGCTCGAGGCCTGGAAGAAGGAAGGCCGCGTGCGCTACCTCGGCATCACACACTACACTTCGTCGGCCCTATCCCGAAGTGGAGAAGTGGCTGAAGACCGGCCGCTACGACTTCCTGCAGATCAACTACTCGCTTGCGGAGCGCGAGGCCGAGGAGCGTTTGCTGCCGCTCGCGGCCGAAAAAGGCGCAGCCGTGATCATCAATCGCCCCTTCGCCGAAGGCGCTTTATTTGGAAAGACGAAGAGCAAGGCGCTTCCGCCCTGGGCCGCAGAGCTCGGCATCGCGAGCTGGGCGCAGTACTTCCTGAAATGGATCGTCGGCCACCCCGCGGTCACCTGTGCGATTCCCGGAACGGGGCGCCCGGAGCACATGCGCGACAATCTCGCGGCCGGCGCCGGTTCGCTTCCCGACGCGGCGGCGCGGCGCAAAATGGTGGAATATCTCGATTCGCTCTAGAGGAGGGCACGTGAAAGCAAGGACGATCGTATCGACCGCGGCGCTGGTCGCCGCGGCGCTCGCGGGCGCGGCGCCGGCGCAGGCAGCCGACAAGGTGAAGATCGGCTTGGTGAGCACCCTCTCGGGGCCGAGCTCCGCGCTCGGCGTGGACATCCGCGACGCCTTCCTCCTCGCGGTGAAGATGAACGGCGGCAAGCTCGGCGGCCTGCCCGCCGAAGTGCTCGTCGGCGACGACCAGTTCAAGCCCGATGTCGGGCGCCAGGTGGCCGAGAAGTACGTGAAGCTCGACAAGGTGAACTTCCTCACCGGCTTCGTCTTCTCGAACATCATGCTCGCCTCGGTGCCGGTCGCCTTCGAGGCGAAGACCATCTACGTGAGCCCGAACGCCGCGCCCTCGCCGCTCGCCGGCAAGCAGTGCAACCCCTACTTCTTCGTCGCCTCCTGGCCGAACGACGCCTACCACGAGGCGGCCGGGCAGCACGCGACCGACAAGGGCTACAAGAGCGTCTATCTCATCGCGCCCAACTACCAGGCCGGCAAGGACTCGCTCGAGGGCTTCAAGCGCTTCTACAAGGGCAAGGTCGCGAACGAGGTCTACACGCAGCTCGGCCAGCTCGACTATTCGGCGGAGCTCGCGCAGCTCCGCGCGACGAAGCCCGAGGCAGTCTACATCTTCCTGCCCGGCGGGATGGGCATCAATTTCATCAAGCAGTTCGTCGGCGCCGGGCTCTCGAAGGACATGCAGCTCATCACGCCGGGCTTCAGCTCCGACCAGGACATCATCCGCGCGGTCGGGGACTCGATGCTCGGCACGGTGGATGCGGCGCACTGGGCGCTCGACCTCGACAACGCGGCGAACCGCAAGTTCGTCGCCGCCTTCGAGAAGGAGTACGGGCGGCTGCCGAGCGTCTACGCGTCCCAGGGCTACGACGCGGCGCAGATGATCGACGCAGCGGTGCGCGACGTGAAGGGCAAGGTCGAGAACGTGGAAGCGCTGCGCACGGCGCTGAAGGCCGCCCGCTTCGCCTCCGTGCGCGGCGGCTTCAGGCTCAACCGCAACCAGTACCCGATCCAGAACTACTACCTGCGCGTGGTCGCCAAGGATTCGCAGGGACGCCTCGTCAACAAGACGATCGGCACGATCTTCAAGGACCGCGGCGACGCCTACGTGCAGGACTGCCCGATGAAGTAGCCGCCGCAGTCGATGACTGCGGTCCTCCTCGTCGAGCAGGCGCTGAACGGCCTGCAGTTCGGCCTGATGCTCTTCCTCCTCGCGGCGGGCCTCACGCTCGTGTTCGGGATCATGGACATGATCAATCTCGCGCACGGCTCCCTCTATATGCTGGGCGCGTTCATCGCCGCGGCGCTGGTGCAGGCGACCGGATCCTTCTGGGCAGGCGTGCTGCTCGCCATCCCGGCCACCGCCATCGCCGGAATGCTGCTCGAGGTCCTGCTCCTAAGAAAGCTCTACGGCCGCGACCACCTTTCGCAGGTGCTCGCGACCTTCGCGCTCATCCTCATCCTGAACGAGCTGGTGCGCATCGCCTGGGGCCCGGATGCGCCGCTCGCGATGCCGGCGAGCCTCTCGGGACCGGTCGAGCTTTTCCCCGGCCTTTCGTACCCGGCGTACCGCCTCGTCATCATCGCCGTCGGGCTGGCGGTCGCGGCGTTCCTCTTCCTCCTCGTGAACAAGACCCGGATCGGCATGCTCGTGCGCGCGGGCGCCTCCGACCGCGAGATGGCGCTCGCGATGGGCGTGAACATCCGCGCGCTCTTCACTGCCGTCTTCGGCGTCGGCGCGGCGCTCTGCGCGCTCGCCGGCGGGCTCCTCGCGCCGCTCCTCGCCGTGCAGGTCGGCATGGGCGAGAACATCCTCATCGTCGCCTTCGTCGTCATCGTCATCGGCGGGATCGGATCGATCCGCGGCGCGCTCGTCGGCTCGCTGCTCGTGGGCGTGGTGGACACGGCCGGCCGCACGCTCCTGCCGCTCGCCCTCGGCGCCTTCCTGCCGGCGCAGGTCGCAAGCGCCGCCGGCCCGGCGCTCGCCTCGGTGGCGATCTACCTCCTGATGGCGCTCGTCCTCTACTTCCGCCCGCAGGGGCTCTTTCCGGCGCACGGATGAAGAAGGCGCTCGCCCTCCTCGTCGCCTTCGTCCTCTTGCCGCTCGCGCTGCGCGCGCTCGAGCAGGACTTCTATATCTCGTTCGCGAGCCGCGTGATGATCTATGCGCTCGCCGCGACGAGCCTCAATTTCGTGCTCGGCTACGGCGGCATGATTTCCTTCGGCCACGCCGCGTTCGTGGGAACGGGCGCCTATGCCGCCGCCATCCTCTTCGCGGAAGGCGTCGCCTCTGCGTGGCTCGCGTGGCCCGCGGCCATCGTCCTCGCGGCGCTCGCGGCGGCCCTGATCGGTGCCGTGTCGCTGCGCACGCGCGGCGTGTACTTCATCATGATCACCCTCGCCTTCGCGCAAATGATGTTCTACCTCGTCAATTCGCTGAAGATGTACGGCGGCGACGAGGGACTCACCGCGGTACGCCGGCCGGAAGCCTGGCCGCTCGACCTGGGCGACGAGGTCGCGTTCTACTACGTTGCCCTGGCCTTGCTCGCGGTCTTGCTCTTTGCGCTGCACCGCGTGTCGCGGGCGCGCTTCGGCCGCGCGCTCGACGCGATCCGGCAGAACGAAGCGCGCGCGGAAGCGATCGGCTTCCCGGTCTACCGCTATCGCCTCGCGTGCTTCGTGATCGCGGGCGCGGTCGCCGGGCTCGCCGGCGCGCTCCTCGCCGCCCACGGCAAGTACGTGAACCCGGGCGTCCTGCACTGGACGCAGTCCGGGACGCTCCTCATCATGGTGATCCTGGGCGGCGTCGGCAGCCTCTGGGGCGGCGCGCTCGGCGCGGCGGTGCTCCTCTCGCTCGAGCATTTCATCGCGGACTATCCGGTGCCCTGGCTCGCGGCGCTCGCGCCCAACTACACGCAGCACGCCGCGCTCGCGGTCGGCGCCGTGCTGCTCGCGGTGGTGCTGCTTGCGCCTCGAGGCATCGCCGGGCTCCTCGCGAGGCCGCCGCGTGCTTGAGCTAAAGGCGCTGCGCAAGAGCTTCGGCGCGCTCGCCGCGGCCGACGGCGTGACGCTCGAGGTGCGCCCGGGCGAGGTCCACGCGCTCATCGGGCCGAATGGCGCGGGAAAGACGACGCTAGTCGGCCTCGTCGCCGGGACGCTCGCGCCAGAATCCGGCGAAGTGCTCTTCGAGGGCCGCGACATCACCGCGCTTTCCGCACACGAGCGCGTGCACGCCGGGCTCGCGCGGAGCTACCAGGTCACGAGCGTCTTCCCCGAGTTCACGGTCGAGGAGAATCTCGCCCTCGCGGTACAGGCTCGCACGGGCTCGAGCTTCTCCTTCTGGCGGCCGGTCGCCGCGGAGCAAGCGCTCTTCGCCCAGGCGCGCGCCGTCGCGACGCAGGTCGGGCTCGGGGAGCGCGCGGGCTTGCCGGCGCGCGCGCTCTCGCACGGCGAGCGCCGCGCGCTCGAGGTCGGGCTCGGGCTCGCGACCGGCGCGCGGCTCCTCCTCCTCGACGAGCCGATGGCCGGCATGGGGCCGGAGGACTCCCGGCGGATGGTCGAGCTCATCGCCGCGCTGCGCGGGCGCGTCACGGTGCTCCTCGTCGAGCACGACATGGATGCGGTGTTCCGCCTTGCCGACCACATCTCGGTCCTCGTGGCCGGGCGCGTGATCGCGACCGGCGCGCCGGACGAGATCCGCGCCAACCCTCAGGTGAGAAGCGCCTACCTCGGAGAAGAGCTTGCTGCTTGAAGTGAGCGGCCTGCGCGCGGGCTACGGGACGAGCGAGGTGCTCTTCGACGTCGCGCTCGAGGTGCGCGAAGGCGAGACGCTCGCGCTGCTCGGGCGAAACGGCATGGGCAAGACGACCACCATCCGCTCGATCTTCGGGCTTTCTCGCGCGCGCGGCGGCAGCATCCGATTCGGCGGCCGGGCGATCGAGGGGGAGCGGCCCGACCGCATCGCTCGCCTGGGGCTCGCGCTCGTGCCCGAGGGCCGCCGCATCTTCCCGAACCTCACCGTGCAGGAGAACCTCGACGCGTTCGTGGGGAACCGCTCCCGCGCGAAGGACCCGTGGACGACCGGGAAGGTCCTCGACGCGTTTCCCAACCTCCGTGCGCGCCGCCGCCATCTCGGCAACCAGCTCTCGGGCGGCGAGCAGCAGATGCTCGCCATCGGCCGCGCCCTCGTCACGAACCCGAAGCTCCTAATCCTCGACGAGGCGACCGAAGGCCTCGCGCCGCTCGTGCGCGAGGAGATCTGGCGCACGCTCGCCGCGCTCCGCGCGGCCGGGCAGGCCCTCCTCGTCGTCGACAAGTACGTCGAGCGGCTCGTCGCCCTCGCCGACCGCCACGTGATCCTCGAGCGCGGCCGCGTCGCGTGGCAGGGAGCCTCGGCGGCGCTTGCCGCCGACCGCTCGCTCTGGCACCGTTACCTCGGGGTCTGATTCCGCCGTCAACCAGGGAGAACCAAGATGCGCGCTTCGTCCATCGCGTTCCTGCTCGTGACTTTCCTCGCCATGCTCTCGCCGGCCGCGGCGCAAAACGCCGCGGACAAGCCCAAGCGGTTCGCGCCCTTGACGATGGAGAGCCTCAACACCTACCAGAAGCCGCTCGGCGAGCAGATCATGAAGGTCTCGAGCGTCGGCCTCGCCGGACCGTACAGCCCGCTCCTGCGCAGCCCGGTCCTCGGGCAACGAATGTTCGACCTGCTCTATTACCTGCGCTGGAACTCCTCCGTGCCGCTGCGGCTGAACGAGATGGCGATCCTCATCATCGGCCGGCAATGGCGCTCGCAGGTGGAATGGTTCGCGCACGCGCCGCTCGCCATCAAGGCGGGCCTTTCGCCGGAGATCGTGGCGGACCTGAAGGCGCGCAAGCGGCCCTCCAGCATGAAGCCCGACGAAGCGATCGTCTACGACTTCGTCACCGAGCTCACGACCACGCACAAGGTCTCCGACCAGACCTTCGCGCGCGCAAAGGAGTTGCTCGGCGAGCAGCAGGTCGTCGACCTCACCACCGTGAGCGGGACCTACGTCACCGTGGCGATGATCCTCGCGATGGCCGAAGAGGGCGTGCCGGCGGGCAAAGAGCCGCCGTTCAAGCCCGGCGAAGATTGAGCGCGCGCGCTCAGCAGCCGCCGACGCGCCGTGCGGACACGCGGTTCTGCGTGTCCACTACGCCGCCGCCGACGTTCGCCTTGCTGTCGATCGTTCCGTCCATGGAATCGGAGCTGAACGAGATGTGCCCGCGCGACTGGATCGCGAACGTGCCGGCGCACTGCATCGCGAAGTCGAGCGTGCTGCCGGAGTAGTTCTTCTCCGTGTAGGTGCAGTCGGTCGCGCCCGGGTTCGCCACGCGCGCGATCGCCTTCTCCGGATCGCGCGCGTCCTCGGCCGTGAAGCATTGCGTGAGATGGAATGGCGCCGGCGCGAAGCCCGGCGCCGAGGCGACGCGCGTCTCCATCGTGATCTCCCACAACCCCGGCGAAATGTCCGCCGCCATCGCCGGCGCGCTGAGCGCTAGCAGGGCCGCGACCCGCAGAAGAGCAGCCTTCATGGGACCCCCTTTGCGGCCATTCAAGGGCAGGACTCTGCGCATGGCAAGGACAATTGCAACTCTTACATCTTGTTTCAGAACCCCCGGCGGCCGCCGCCCGGGAGGCAAGCGACCACGCCGGGCACGGGCTCGCCGCAGATGCCGCGGATCTCGTCGCCCCTCGGCGAGACGAATCCGCAAGGCGCCTGCGCCCCTCGCCCCTCGCACGCCTGGACGGCCTCGCGCGGCGGCATTGGGCCGCGCCGTTCCCCGCCCATCGGCTCTCGTGCCGACGTTCCGCCGCCCAGGCTCACCGGCGTGCCGCGAAAGCAGCCGACGGTGTAGGGATACTCGCGCGTCATCGCGTAGTGGTACGTGCGCACGAGCTTGCCGTCCACGCGAACGGCGTCTTCGCGGCCGTGGCATTCGTCCAGATCCGCGTTGGAGTGCTCGCGACCGTCCGTACTGACGAGGCCGGTGATCGGGAACCCGTCGAACGCAAAGCCGATGACCGCCTCCGGCTCGCGGATGCCGGGCAGGCACGGCGAAGGCCCGTGGTAGTGGTAGCGGCCCTCGCGCTCGGGATGCCCGTTGCAGCGATCCTGGACCTCGTGCGCCACGGCGTCGCGGCCCCCGTCGTCGAGCGCGTTGAAGAGCAGCACGCCGTCGAGCGTGATCCCGATCGGTCCCATGGGCACGCATGAAGGCTGCGGCGCCGCCCGCGGCGCGGCAGGCAGCTCGATGGCGAGCTCCTGTGCGCGGATCGAGTTTGGATTGCGATCGATCTGGAACGCCGGATCGGAACGCTGGACCGGGAACGTCCCCGTGGTGCCTGAAACCGGCAGCCGTTTCCCGAGACGATCCGTCGCTCACCAGTTGGCTCGATGCGCAGCCGGGCATTCGGCCACGACACCGCGCCCTGGACCGCGATCTTGCGGGTCTCGTCCCACGTGGATCCCTGGATCCAGTCGCCGGTGTGCTGCGCGCCGCCGCCCCGGAAGCTCGCCCTGCACGAATAGACGTAGCCGACGCGAGGCGCTTGGCTCACCTTTCCATCGCCGAGCGGAATCGCACGCGGGTCGACCCCCTGTGCAAACGCCGGCAGCACGATCCAGGGCCAGAGCCATTTCAACGAGCTGAGGGTTCCCTTCCGCGCATTGAGACGAGCGGCAGGACGCCTCACACCAACCGCCCCACGCGCGCCTCGAGCAGCGCCCAGGCACGCTCGCCGTAGATTTTCTTCCAGCGTGCGTAAAAGGCGCCGAGCTGCCGGCGGAAGCCGCTGGTGTCCGTCTCGGTGACTTGCATGCCTTTCATCCGCAGGACTTCCAGTGCGCCAGCGTCGATCGTCGCGACGTCCTGGCGTTGCGCGAGCGCGGCGGCATCCGCGTGGCGCGCGACAACGGCGCGGATCTCCGCCGGCAGGGCATTCCATTTCTCGAGATTGGCGTTCAAGGTAAAGCCGGACCACCAGTGATTCGTGATGCTGAGGTAGGTCTGCACCTCGTAGAGCTTGAGGAGCACGATGATCTGGTACGGGTCGGTTTGGCCGTCGACGACCCGGTCTTTCAGCACCTGGTAGAGCTGGTTGAGGGTAAACGCCCTCGGCTTCGCGCCGAGCGACTCGAAGAAGTCGACGGTCATCTTCTGGAATGGCGTGCGGATCGTCAGGTCCTTGAGATCCTCGACCGTGCGGACCGGGTGCGTACGCGTGGTGAGCTGGTGGAAACCGTTGTCGAAGCCGAGGCGGAACTGGTGGATTCCCTTCGCCGCGAGCTCCTCGCGGATAAGGTCGCCCATGTCGCCGTCGAGCGCGGCAAACACCTCCTGGGTCGTCTTGAACGTAAAAGGCAGGCCCGGCATCTCCGTCACGGGAACGAGCGGCCCGAGCACGTTCCCCGCCATGTAGAGCTCGAGCTCGCCCTTCTGCAGCATGCCGAGCATCGCGTTGTCGGAGCCGAGGGCGCTGGCGCCGTGCACGTCGATCTGCATGGCGCCCCCGGTGTCGGCGCGCACCCGGTCCGCCATCTCCCTCAGGCGCACGTAGTTCGGGCTGTCGAGCGGCTGGCTCAGGCCCAGGCGGTAGCGGAATTCCGCGGCATGCGCCGGGCGCACGGGCGAGAGCGCGAGCGCGCCCAGGCCAGAAATGAAAGTGCGGCGCGAAACGCCCTTGCCTTTCGCCATGATGGAATCTCCTCGCTCGCGGCTAGATTATCATTCGCCGCGGAGGTCCCCCATGCTCCAAGAACGCGTTCCCGATCTGTCGCGCAGTGTTACTTCGCTCGTCGAGCCCGACCGCGTGCGCCGCGAGGTGTACACCGACCCGGATATCTTCGAGCTCGAGATGCAGCGCATCCACGAGCGCGTGTGGATCTACTGCGGGCATCTCACGCAGATCCCGAAGGCGGGCGATTACTACACGGTCCAGGTCGGCCGCCAGCCGATGATCATGGTGAGGAAATCCGACGGCGGCGTCGCCGTGCTCCACAACCGCTGCCCGCATCGCGGCAACATGATCTGCGGCGACCTGAAGGGCAACACGGGCGAATTCTTCCGCTGCTCCTACCACGCGTGGACGTTCCACCATGACGGGAAGCTGAAGAACATTCCCATGATGGAATCGGGCTACCAGGGCACGCGCTTCGGCAAGGGGAATCCCGATTGCAATGTGAAGCCCGCGGCGCGCGTCGAGGTCTACCGCGGCTTCGTCTTCGCGAGCCTCGCCAAGGACGGGCCTTCGCTCAAGGAGTTCCTCGGCCCGGCGATCGTCGCCTTCGACGACATGTGCGACCGCGCTCCCGAGGGCGAGGTGGAGATCGTGCCGAACTGCTTCCGCGTCATCCAGCGCTCGAACTGGAAGATCTTCATGGAGAACCAGCTCGACGCGCTGCATCCGTCGGTGACGCACCAGTCCACCGGCCGCGCGGCGCACGAGGTGGAGAAGCAGATCGCGAAAAAAACCAGGAAGGGCGAGGCGCCGCTTTCGTACCACATGCTCTCGGCCTTCGCGACGGTGACGATCGACAAGTGGGACGGCTTCCAGACCATCAACTATCCGCACGGCCACTCGATCCTCACCGGCTACATGGGGCTGCGCCCGCAGGATCCCGACACGCTCGCCTACGACAAGATCATGATCAAGAAGTACGGCAAGAAGCGCTTTGAGGAGATCATCGGCGTCAACATCCATCACGTCCTCGTCTATCCCGGGCTCTCTGTGCAGTCGCCGCTGCAGCAGCTGCGCGCCGTGCGCCCGCTGGGCGTCGACCGCACGCTCACCGAGATCTGGCACTTCCGCCTGAAGGGCGCGCCCGAGGCGATCTACCGCCGCTCGCTTGCGTACTACAACCTCGTCAACTCGCCGGCGACCCTCATCAACGCCGACGACCTCGAGAACTTCTGGAAATGCCACCAGGGCCTCGCCTCGGAAGGCGGCGACTGGGTGAGCTTCCACCGCCACTACGGGCGCGACCTCGAGAAGAACGGCGTCGTCGAGAGCGCGCCCAACATGGGCACGTCGGAAGCGCCGATGCGCAACCAGATGAAGGCCTGGGTCCAGTACCTCCAGGATTAGGGCGATGCCGAAAAACGATCTGCAGCACGACGTCGAGCAGTTCCTCTACTACCAGGCGGAGCTTCTCGACACCAAGCAGTGGCAGGCATGGATCGACCTCTTCGCCGACGACGGCATCTACTGGATGCCGCCGGACGCCTCGTACAAGACCTGGGAAGGCCAGCCGGCGATCTTCGCCGAGGACAAGAACCTGATGAACGTGCGCCGCGGCCGCGTGCTGCATCCGGACGCCTGGTCGCAACGCCCGCTGTGGGGGACGAATCACCTCGTTTCGAACGTTTCCATCCAGAAAGAGCACAAGAACGGCGACGTCGAAGTGCGCTCGCGCTTCCACATGATGGAGCTCAGGCGCGACGACGTCCGGCATTTCGCCGGCTCGTATCTCCACAAGCTAAAGAAGAGCAAGGCCGGCTACCGCATCCAGCTGCAGCGCGTCGACATGACCAACGCTCAAGCCGCCTACGACTACGTGCTGCAGGTGTGGGTGTAGCGGCTCTTCGCCAGGCCTGACGTAAAGAGGCGCAGCACCTCGAGCATCGTCCGGTGCTCCGCGCCGCGCGCCACCCCCCAGCTCGGGAAGTGACCGTCGAGGTGCATGCGCGCGAGGCCATAGACGAGCGCCCGGCCGGCGATCTCCGCGGTGCGCGCATCGAGCGCCCGCAGCTCGCCGCGCCGCCGCGCCTCGCCGAGGAGCCGCCGCATCTCCGCCTGGATCTCCTCGTTGTCGCGCCTGAGCAATGCGGACGACTGGAAGCGGATGAAGCGGCGCGCCGAGATGATCTCGAAGTGCGTCGGGTTGCGCAGCGCCCAGCGCAGGTAGGCCGCGCCGATCGCCTCGAGCCGCTCGAGCGGCTCGTCCGGCGCGCGCCGCAGGGCGCGGTCGATCTCGGCGCGGAAGCGCCGCATCGCCTCCTCGGCCACCGCGGTGAGGAGCGCCGCCCGGTCGGGGAAGTGGCGGAACGGCGCCGCCGGCGACACGCCGGCGCGGCGCGCCGCCTCGCGCACGCTCACCTGCTCCATGCCGCCCTCGTGCGCCAGCTCGAGCGCCGCCTCGACCAGCGCCCGCCGCAGGTCGCCGTGGTGGTAGCCCTTGCGCGCCATCGGGATCGAATGTAATCTCTGTTTACATCTGGCACAAGAGGCCAGGGAGGATGGCATGCGCGAGCTCCTGGACGGGTGGAAGCTTCTCGGCGTCATCGTCGTGGTCCTCGGCCTGGCCGTGGCGGCGCTCCTCTGGCGCATGCCGGACGTCGAGGGCGTGCGGGCGGCCATCCGTCTGACGGCGCGCACCTCGCTCCTCCTTTTCCTCGCCGCCTTTACGGCGGCGGCGCTCTCCCGCCTCGCGCCCGGCCCGCTCACCGCCTGGCAGCGCCGCAACCGGCGCACTCTCGGCCTGGGCTTCGCCGCCTCGCACGGCCTGCATGCGCTCGCGATTGTTACTTTCGCGCTCGCTGCTCCGCTGGAGTTCGGCCGGGCGACGAGCACGGCGTCGTTCGTGTTCGGCGGCGCGGCGTACGCCTTCATCGTCGCCATGGCGGCCACGTCCTTCGACCGCACGGCCGCCTGGATCGGCCCGCGCGCGTGGAAGGTCCTGCACACCACGGGCGTGTACTACCTGTGGTTCGTGTTCCTCATCAGCTTCGGGATGCGCACGCCGGCGAGACCGTGGTACGCCGTGTTCGTGGCGCTGCTGGTGGCGGCGATGGCCGCGAGGCTCTACGCCGCCAGGCGCGGCGCCGCGCTCGGATCGCGCGCCTAGCGGCGATCGCGCGGAGAAACGCGGATCGCCTTCTCGTCGCTGCGGCTCGCGCCCTGGGAAGCGAGCGCCCGGTCGAGGTAGACGTCGTCGCGCACCTCGACGCCCTGCGCCGGGTCGATCGCCGGCTTGGCGGGCTTGCCGATCTGCGGCATCGTCTTGTCGAAGCGCGTGGAGCGCTCGATCTGGCTGATCACGTTGGTGTTCAGCGCCTGCTCGAGCGTCGTGGCCGGCACCGGCAGCGGTGTCGCCGCGCCCGCACTGCCTGTCGCCGCGAGCGCGACGAAGGCGAGGAAACCCCGGGAAAAGTGCTTGTCCACGAGGCTTGGAGCGCGGAAACCTATAATTTGTTCCGATGAGCGCGCCCCGCCCCGGAAAACCGGTCGTCGTCGCCGGGGGCGGCCTGGGCGGCCTCGCCGCGGCGCTCGCCCTCGCCCGCAAGGGCTTCCGCTCCATCGTCCTCGAGCAGGCGCGCGAGTTTGGCGAGATCGGCGCCGGGATCCAGCTCGCGCCCAACGCCTGGCACGCGATCGACGCGCTCGGCGTGGGCGAGCTCGTGAAGCGCGAGGCGGTGTTCATCGAGCGCGTGCTCATGATGGACGGCGTCACGGGCGAGACCGTGATCGAGATCCCCACCGACAAGCGCTTCGCCGAGCGCTTCGGCAATCCCTACGCCGTCACGCACCGCGCCGACATCCACGGCGCGCTGCTGGAAGGCTGCCGCTCCAGCGGGTTGATTGAGCTGCGAGCCAGCTCGCGGGTTGTCGGTTTTACCCAGGAAGACTCTCTCGTAAAAGTGAAAACCGAAGGCGGCCACACCATCGACGCCTGCGCGCTGGTCGGCGCCGACGGCGTGCGCTCCGTGGTGCGCGAGAGCATCGTGGGCGATGGCGAGCCGCCGGTCTCCGGGCACATGTGCTACCGAGCGGTGCTGAAGGTGGAGGAGATGCCACGGGAGCTCCGCTGGCCCGCGGCCACGCTCTGGGCCGGCCACAACACGCACATCGTCCACTACCCGCTGCGCGGCTGGAAATTGTTCAACCTCGTCGCCACGGTCGTCCGCCCGCACGCGGGGATCGGCCACAACGAGGAAGCGCCGCCCGAGGAAGTGCTGCCGCTCTTCGCGCACAACTGCGACAAGCCCATGAGCATCCTGCGCGTGCCGAGGAGCTTCAAGCGCTGGATGCTGCGCTTCCGCGAGCCGGTGACGAACTGGACGCGCGGCCGCGTCGCGCTCCTCGGCGACGCCGCGCACCTGATGCTCCAGTACTTCGCGCAGGGCGCCGCGATGGCGCTCGAGGACGCGGTCTGCCTCGGCGCGTGCGCCGAGCGCGCCGACGGCGACTTCGAGAAGGCCTTCGCGGAGTACCAGCGCCTTCGCCTCGTGCGCGCCTCGCGCGTGCAGATGTCGGCGAGCCTGCTGGGTCTCCTCTTCCACGCCGCCGATGGCGTGCCGCGCCTGGTGCGCAACGACATGTTCCAGGGACGCACGCCCGCGCGCTACTACGACGCGCTCGAGTGGATCTTCACGCCGCCGGAGTACGTCCGAACCTTCCGCTGAGCGCGCAGCCCTTGGCGTCGTCATTCATGCGGGAGCGAACATAGGACTATGAGGACCTACAACGTACGCGCTTACAACACTGCTCGTGATTCCGACAACAAAATCCACGATGATGCCGTCGCGCAACGCTTTGGCTTTACGGGCGCCCTCGTGCCAGGCGCCGACATCTATGCATACATGATGCATATCCCGATCGAGTACTGGGGCCGCGCGTTCCTGGAGCGAGCGGTGTCGGAGTACAGGTTCGCAAGCCCGGTGTACGACGGGCAGAACGTGGAAGTCGCGGCTCGGGAGGAACGCGATTCGATCTTGATCGAAGTAACCTCTCAAGGCAGGAGTTGCGCCGCCGGATCCGCGCGTCTTGGCACGCCTTCAGGCTTGGCCGCCTATCAGGAGTCACCGGCGCCTTCACCGGAACACCGCCCCATGGCGAGCGCGACGACGCTCGCCCCGGGCACCGTCCTCGGAACGCAGCGTCTCGAAGCGTCGCGAGAATTCATGACCGCCTACCTTCGCGACATTGGCGAGACGGACGACATTTATTCACGCGAAGGGCTTGTGCATCCGGGCAACGTCCTACGCATGTGCAACTACGCACTCATTCGCAATGTGAAGCTCGGGCCCTGGATCCATGTGGGAAGCAAGATACAAAACCTCGGTCTTGCGCATGCCGGCGAAACGCTTTGGGCCCGAGCGCGCGTGTTGGCGAACTACGAGAAGAAGGGGCACCGATTCGTAGAGCTCGATGTCCTCGTGCTTGCGAGCGAGCGCTCGGTCGCCCAAGTGCTGCATACGGCGATATACGAGCTACGGCAGGCGGTGCGGAACTGAGGTATCACCGTGGTGGCTGAGCTGACCTTGC
>JAFAGU010000337.1 GCA_019237595.1 Betaproteobacteria bacterium
CGGCACGGTGAAGCTCACCTTCCTCGGCCAGCACACCCGCTTCGAGAACTACGCGGACCCCGGCTCATTCTGAGGTTTCCGCCACATGGGGTAGCATCCCGTGATGGCCGAACCCAACGTCGCGCAAAAAGGGCCGTTCGCCGTGGAGCTTGCGCCCGGCGACTACTGGTGGTGCGCCTGCGGCAAGTCGAAGCGCCAGCCGTTCTGCGACGGCTCCCACAAGGGCGGCGAGTTCGCGCCGGTCAAGTTCACGATGACCGAGGCGCAGAAGGTGTGGCTCTGCGGCTGCAAGCGAACCGACGGGAAGCCGTTCTGCGACGGCTCGCACAAGAAGCTCCCCTAAGGAAGCTGCGGGAGCTGCGTCAGCGCTTGGCCGCGCTCCATTTTCCGGCGTTGCCCTTGTCGTCGCGGAAATCCCCGGACATCTGCCGGCCGTTGACCGTGCCGGTGAACTCGCGGCGCACGCCCCCGTTGTCCACGTAGGCGAACGCGATCTGAGGGCCTCGCAAGTACGGCTCGCGCAGGCCGGCTTGCACATTGCCGACGGCGACGGTGCCGTTGATTTTCTGGAAGTGCTGCTCGAAGGCGAGCTCGGTCTTCGCACTGCCGAGATCGAGGGTCCACGCGCCCTGCACCGTGGCGGGCACCATCCAGAAGTAGACGCGCCGCCCGTCGACGACGGAGATCTCGTCCGCGTCCCAATCTTCCATGCTGAAGGAGTGCGAGACGATGCGGGTGCCGGGCTTCATGGCGAGGATCTGGGGCCGCAGCCTCATGTTGAGCGTGGGCAGCAGGTAGAGCGTGATGACGTTCGCGGAGCTGAAGTCGGTGGCGAAGATGTCGGCCTGGCGGATGACCGCCTTGCCGGGCCCGACGCCCGCGACGCCCGCTTCCTGCGCCTTGGCGTTCGCGTACTTCACCATGTCCGGGTTGTATTCGATGCCGGTCGCGCGCGCGCCTTTTTTCGCCGCCGCGATCGCGATCTTGCCGTCGCCCGCGCCGAGGTCGAAGTGGATCTCCCCGGGCTGGAGCTGCGCCATGGTGAGCATGCGCTCGACCACCTCGTCGGGCGTCGGCACCCAGATGACGTCCTTGCCGGCCTGGCCGACCTGCGGCTCGAATTTCTGCGCGTAGGCAGGGAGGCCGCAAAGGGCGAAGGCAAAAGCGAGGAGAAGGCGGGCCGCGCGCGCGTTCAGGGTCATCGGGAAGGTCCTGGAAGAGGCGACCGCAAAATGTAGCAGAAAAGCGCTACAGCACCTCGGCGGCGTGGTCGGCGAGGCGCGAGCGCTCGCCGCGCGAGAGCGTGACATGCCCCGCGTGCCCCCAGTCCTTCATGCGGTCGACAACGTAAGTCAGCCCCGAGCTCCCCTCCGTGAGGTAGGGCGTGTCGATCTGCGCGATGTTGCCCAGGCACACGACCTTCGTGCCGGGCCCCGCGCGCGTGACGAGCGTCTTCATCTGCTTGGGCGTCAGGTTCTGCGCCTCGTCGATGATGAGCCACTTGTTCACGAACGTGCGGCCGCGCATGAAGTTGAGCGACTTGACCTTGATCCTGGACCTCACGAGGTCCCGCGTTGCGGCCCTTCCCCATTCGCCGCCCGAGTCGTCGGAGGCATTAAGGATGTCGAGGTTGTCCTCGAGCGCGCCCATCCACGGCGTCATCTTTTCTTCCTCCGTCCCCGGGAGGAAGCCGATGTCCTCGCCGATCGGCACGGTGACGCGCGTCATGATGATCTCGGAGTAGCGCTTGTCGTCGAGCACCTGCGTGAGCCCCGCGGCGAGCGCAAGGAGCGTCTTGCCCGTGCCCGCCTGGCCGACGAGGGTGACGAAGTCCACCGCCGGGTTCATGAGGAGGTTGAGGGCGAAGTTCTGCTCGCGGTTGCGGGCGTTGATGCCCCAGACCTCGTTCTTCGAGTGCGTGTAGTCGCGCAGCGTCTCGAGCGTCGCGACGCGGCCCTGCGCCTCGCGCACGAGCGCGTAGAGCGGGCGCTCGCCGGACTCGTCGAAGACGAATTCGTTCACGTGCAGCTTGGGCACGAGCGGCCCCTGCACCTTGTAGTACGTGTGGCCATCCTTCTTCCACGACTCCATGTTCCGGCCGTGGGTGTTCCAGAAGTCCTTCGGCAGCGCGCGCAGGCCGGTGTAGAGGAGGTCGGCGTCCTCGAGCACCTTGTCGTTCGTGTAGTCCTCGGCGGCGAGGCCCAGCGCCCGGGCCTTGATCCGCATGTTGATGTCCTTCGTCACCAGCACGACCTCGCGCGCCTTCTCGCGCTCCTGCAGGTGGCGCACGACGGAGAGGATCTGGTTGTCCGTCTTGCCCAGCGGCAGCGTCGCCGGCAGCTCGCCGTTGATCGCCTCGGTCTGAAGGAAGAGCCGCCCGCGCGCGGCCTGGCCGTCCTTCACCTTGAGCGGGAGGCCCTCCTGGATGTTTTCCTTTTCGTTCGAGACGATCTCGTCCAGGAAGCGGCTCGCCTGGCGGGCGTTGCGGGCGAGGTCCGAGAGGCCCTTCTTGTGGTTGTCGAGCTCCTCCAGCGTGCCGATCGGCAGGTAGAGGTCGTGCTCCTCGAAGCGGAAGAGGCTCGTGGGGTCATGCAGCAGCACGTTCGTGTCGATCACGAAGAGCTTCTTCACCTTGGGTTTGCGGGGCGGGCGGGACGGCTGCTTCTGGATCATGGAACCATCTGACGAGTCTGCTGCGGCCTCTGGAACGTCATAGGGCTTTAACAAAGTTCAATACCTCCTGGACGTGGCCCGGCACCTTGACCCCGCGCCATTCGCGCGCGAGCACCCCTTTTGCGTCGACGACGAAGGTGCTGCGCTCGATGCCGCGGACTTTCTTCCCGTACATGTTCTTCATCTTCATGACGCCGAACTGCGCGCAGGCCTTCTCGTCGGGGTCCGCGAGCAGCTCGAACGGGAACTTCATCTTGGCCTTGAAGCCCTCGTGCGACTTCAGCGAATCGCGCGAGATGCCGACGATTTCCGCCCCGGCGCGCTTGAAGGCGCCATAGGCATCGCGGAAATCGGAGCCCTGCTGCGTGCAGCCCGGCGTGTTGTCCTTCGGGTAGAAATACAGGACCAGCTTCTTGCCGCGGGCGCCGCTGAGGGTGAACGTCGTGTTGCCGGTCGAGGGAAGGCTGAAATCAGGAACCGGCTTGCCGACCATCTAGAGGTTCTTGAGACCTTTTTTTAGCAATGCCATGTAACGCCTTCAGTAAACACGTTTTTTCTTACCGCTGCAAGCGTTTCGTAGAAGGCTGAAATCAAAGACCTTTCCAGAACCGCCGCAGCTCGGCGACCAGCTCGCGCGGTTTTTCCTCCGGTATGAAATGCCCGCACTGCAGCGCCTTGCCGCGAACGTCGGTCGCGACTTCGTGCCAGTCGGCGAGGCAGTCGAAGAGCGCCTCGATGACGCCTTGCCTGCCCCACAACGCCAGGACCGGCATCGTGATCCTGGTCTTGTTTTTTCTGTCATGAACCAGATCGATCGTGGCGGCTGCGCGGTAGTCCTCGCACGTCGAATGCGGGTTGAAGCAGCGAACGTATTCGGCCATCGCCGCCTTGGAGAAGAACTTTAGGCCGGCCTTGCCGCGGCCGAGACGCTTGAGGATGTAGTCCGGCCCCATGCCGGCGAGCATCTTCTCGGGGAGCGGCGCCTCCTGGATGAGGAAGAACCAGTGGTAGTAGGCCTTGGCGAACTGCATGTTGGTGCTCTCGTACATCTTGAGCGTCGGCGAGATGTCGAGCACGGTCAGGCTTTTCACTCTCTCGCCATGATCGCGCGCCAGCCTATGCGCGACCCGCCCGCCGCGATCGTGGCCGACGACGTGGAAGCGGCGATGGCCGAGCGCCGCCATGACCTCGACCATGTCCTTCGCCATCGCGCGCTTCGAATAGTTCGAATGGTCGGGCAGGCCCTTGGGCTTCGAGGAATCCCCGTAGCCGCGCAGGTCGGGGCAGACGACGGTGTAGTCGCGCGCGAGCTCCGGCGCCACCCTGTGCCACATGGCGTGCGTTTCCGGGTAGCCGTGCAGGAGAAGCACCGGCGGCCCTTCGCCGCCCTTCTCGAGGTGGATGGTGGCGCTGCTGGTCTTTATCTTTCTCGTCTGGAAATTCTTCATGCAGGTCCTTGGAGAGCCAGCGTGCCCGAGCGCCCCGGGACCTCGCCGTATACGACTTCGCAGTGCGGCAGCCGCGCGAGCTCGAGCGAGCGGTAGAAGGTCTTCATGTCGACGATGTCGTAGCCTTGCGCCTTCCAGCCCTCCAGCAGCCGCTCGAACGCTGCAAGAAATCGGCCGCCTTCCAGCTCCGCATGGGCGGTGAAGACGTGGTCACGCTTCCCGTCCTGGGTTGCTTTCAGCAGAACTTGGACGACGTCCCCTTCGAGCCCGACGAGCTCGTCCAGCGTGGGCAGCGTCGTCGGAAGCTGCACGCAGCCGATGCGCACGCCGTCCCACATCGGAATGAAGGGCGAAGTGCCGCGCGTGTCGGAGGCGTACTCGAAGAGCTGTTCCTGCACCCAGGCGGCGTGGCGGTTCGTCTGCCAGCCGGCGGCGCCCCAGGTCTTCGGCTTCTCGTCGAAGACCCGTTCGTATCGACCAAGCGCCTTTTGCATTTCGCGCTCCGTCCAGGCGGCGTCCTTTCCGGCCACGTGGTCCTGCCAGCGCACGTGGTCCCAGCAATGGATGCCGACCTCGAAGCCCGCCGCGCGCGCGGCGCGCATCTCTTCGGCGCAGCGCTTGCCGATATCGGGGCCGGGGAGGAGCGTGCCGTAGAGAAGCGTCCTGACCCCGTAATGCTGCACGACGGACGTTCGCCGGACTTTCGAGAGGAAGCTCTTCCTGAAAACCCGCTTGATCGCTCGTCCCGTGTGATCCGGCCCGAGGCTGAAGAGGAAGGTCGCGTCCGCGCGATGCTTCTTCAGGACCTCGACGAGCCTCGGGACGCCGTCGCGGGTGCCGGCGCAGGTGTCGACGTCGATCTTGATCGCGAGGAGCAGGCGGCGCTTCTCAATCCACCAGGTGGCGGGCCTCCGCGACGTGGCCGCGGTAGGCGTCGAAGATGCGCTCGAGCGCCTCGCGCATGCTCACGCGCGGGCGCCAGGCGAGGTCCTTCGTCGTGTTCGCGATCGCCGGCACGCGGTTCTTCACGTCCTGGTAGCCCTTGCCGTAGTAGCGCTCGGCGGTGGTCTTGACGAGCTTCACGCGCTTCGCGTTCGGCGCGTATTCGGGGTAGGAGCGCGCGAGTTTCACCATCATCCGCGCGAGCTCCTGCACGGAGAAGTTGTTCCGGGGGTTGCCAATGTTGTAGATCTTGCGCGAGGCGACGCCGCGGCGGTTCTCGATGATTTTCATCAGCGCGTCGATGCCGTCGTCGATGTAGGTGAAGGCGCGTTTCTGGCGGCCGCCGTCCACGAGCTGGATGTTCTCGCCGCGCACGATGTGGCCGAGGAACTGCGTGATGACGCGCGAGGACCCTTCCTTCGCGGCGTTGATCGAGTCGAGCCCGGCGCCGATCCAGTTGAAGGGGCGGAAGAGCGTGTAGTCGAGCCCTTCCTGCATGCCGTAGGCATGGATCACGCGGTCCATGAGCTGCTTGGCGCACGCGTAGATCCAGCGCTGCTTCGAGATCGGGCCGTAGACGAGCGCGGAGGACTCCGGGTCGAACTCGCGGTCGCTCGACATGCCGTAGACCTCGGAGGTCGAGGGGAAGACGAGGCGCTTGCGGTGGCGCACGCACGCCCGGACGATCGGCAGGTTCGCCTCGAAGTCGAGCTCGAAGACGCGCAGCGGCTGCTTCACGTACGTCGCGGGCGTGGCGATCGCGACCAGCGGGAGCACCGTGTCGCACTTGCGCACGTGGTACTCGATCCACTCGCGGTTGATGGTGATGTCGCCTTCGAAGAAATGGAAGCGCCGCTCGCCCAGCACGTCCTCGATGCGGTCGGACTGCATGTCCATCCCGTACACCTCCCAGCCGGTGGAGGCGAGGATGCGCTTCGAGAGGTGGTGGCCGATGAAGCCGTTGACGCCGAGGATGAGGATGCGCTTCGTCATGGTCCTTCTCAGGCCTCCTCGACCTCGAGGAGGCGCAGGACTTTACCATCGCCGCATACGGCGAACCAATCGGCGCCCTCGCGGTACGGCCCGAGGGTTTTCGAAGGAGGTTGCTTGTTTTCTTCCAGGGATGTCCTATAGATTTTCATCGAACCGGCGAATGCGCCCGGGAAGGGAGGGGCGACCGCCCGGACGAGGTTGTGGATCTCGAGCGCGCTCTTCGACCAGTCGATGCGGCCGTCCTCCGGCGTGCGCCGCCCGAAGTAGCTGCCCTTTGAGGTGTCGTTAGGACGGGTTTCGATTTTTCCAGATATTAGTTTTTTTAGTGAACGACGAAGAACCGTTTCCGCCGCCTCGGTCATCTTCCGGAACACTTCGACCGCGGTCTCGTCCGGCCCGATGGGCACGGCTTCCTGGTCGACGATGCCGCCCGCGTCGGGCTTCTCGACCATCGCGTGGAGCGTCACGCCCGTCTCCTTCTCGCCGTGGAGGATCGCCCAGTTGAGCGGGGCTCGCCCGCGGTACTTCGGCAGGAGCGAGCCATGCATGTTGTATGCGCCAAGCTTCGCCGTGCGCAGCACGGGCATCGGCAGCATGCTGCGGTAGTAGAAGGAGAAGATGAGGTCGGGCCGGAGGTTCTTGAGCTGCCCCTCTATTTCGGCGAGCGGCGGGTCGGCCAGGACCGGAAGATGCCGTTCCGTTGAAAAGTCGAAAAGGCTCGCATACCAGCGTCTTTCCGCGGGATCGTCGCGGTGGGTGACGACGAGCGGCACGTCCACCCCGGCGTCGAGGAGCGCGCCGAGGCAGCGGACGCCTATCTCGCCGTAGCCGAAGACGACCGCTCGGGCTGCCACGCTTCGCCGGCCTTCTGCTCGAGGACCGCCTGGACGAGGTAGCGCGGGCGGTTGCGCACCTGCTGGTAGATGCGCCCGACGTACTCGCCCACGAGCCCGAGGCCGAAGAGCAGGATGCCGGTGAGGAAGAACTGGAGGATGTCGCGGTCCCAGAAGGTCCGCAGCGCGTCGAGCGGCGCGCCCTCGAGGATGCGCCGCGCCATGACGATCACGTAGAGCAGGACCGAGCCGACCGCGACCAGGATGCCGAAGAGCGAGAACATCTGCAGCGGCACGACCGAAAAGCCGGTCATGAGGTCGAAGTTCAGGCGGATGAGCCCGTAGAGCGAGTACTTCGAGGCGCCGGCCGCCCGCGCCTCGTGCGCGACTTCCACCTCGGCCGGGTTGCGCGCGAAGGTGTAGGCGAGTGCCGGGATGAAGGTGCTCACCTCTCCGCAGGCGTTGATCGCCTCGACGATGTCGCGGCTGTAGGCGCGCAGCATGCAGCCCTGGTCGGTCATGTGGATGCGCGTGATGCGGCTCCGGAGCGCGTTCATCGCCCGCGAGCCCCAGCGCCGGAACGGCGTGTCGTGCCGCTCGCTCCTCACGCCGCCGACGTAGTCGAAGCCCTCGTCCATCTTGGCGAGGAGCTTCGCGATCTCCTCGGGCGGGTTCTGCAGGTCCGCGTCCAGCGTCACGATGCGCTCGCCGCGGCTCTGCTCGAAGCCGGCGAGGATCGCCATGTGCTGCCCGAAGTTGCCGTTGAGGAGCACCACGCGGGTGACGTCGCGCCGGCGCGCGAACTGCTCGCGCAGGAGCGCAGCCGACCGGTCGCGGCTGCCGTCGTTGACGAAGATCACCTCGTAGGGCGCGCGCAGCGCGTCGAGCGCCGGGTAGAGCCGCGCGAAGAGGGCGGGGAGCCCTTCCTCCTCGTTGTAGACGGGGATGACGACCGAGAGCATCACTTGAGGATCGCCCGCGCCGCTTCGCAGACGCGGTCCACGTCCCCGTCCTTCATGGCCGGGAAGAGCGGCAGCGTGGCGATCGCCCGGCCGATGCGCTCCGCGTTCGGGAACTGCCCTTCGCGCCAGCCGAGGGCGCGATACAGCGCGAAGAGATGCATGGCGGGGTAGTGTACCCCGACGCCGATGCCGGCCTCGCGCATGCGGGCGATGAACTTCGCCCTCGGCATGCGAGCCGGCAGCACCACCTGGAACATGTGCCAGTTCGAGTTCTCGAAATCTTCCGGCGGAAGCTCGCAGCCGAGCGATCGGTCCCAGCGAGCGAAGTAAAGTTTCGCCAGTCTCTTTCGTTGCTCAGTGAAGAATTTGAGAAAAGGAAGCTGACCCAGCCCAATCCTCGCCGCGACGTCGGTGAGGTTGGCCTTGCCGCCGAGCACGTCGACCTCCATGCCGTCCTCGCCCGTGCGCACGACGCCCTGCAGCCGCAGCTTCTCCGCGAGCGGAATGTAGCTCTCGTCGGGCAGCACGAGCGCGCCGCCCTCCGCCGTGGTGATGTTCTTGTTGGCGTGGAAGCTGAACGAGACGAGGTCGCCGAAGGAGCCGATGAGCCGACCGCGCCAGCTTGCGCCGATCGATTGGGCCGCGTCTTCGATCACCCTGAGGGAAAACTTCTTCGAAAGAGCGTAAAGGCGATCGCGATCGACCGGAAGGCCGGCGAGATCGACCGGAATGATCGCCTTCGTCTTCTTCGTGACGGCCTTTTCGGCCAGGGCGAGATCGATGTTGCGCGTCGCCGGATCGACGTCCACGAAGACCGGCCGCGCGCCGACTTCCTGCACCACGTTCGCGGTGGCGACCCAGGAAAGCGGGGTGGTGATCACCTCGTCGCCCGGACCCATGCCCGCGAGCCGCAGCCCGATCTCGAGCGTGATGGTGCCGGAGGCGTAGGCGCGCACCGGCCGGCCGCCAAAGAGCTTCGAGAGCTCGGCCTCGAACGCCTTCACCTGCGGGCCGGACGTGATCCAGCCCGAGCGCAGGACCTCCGCGACGCCGGCGATGGTCGCCTCGTCGATCGAGGGGCGCGTGAACGGCAGGAAGTCCATCAGGAGCGCGCGACGATGAGCACGCCCGCGATGATGACACCGATGCCTGCGAGCCGCATGGCGTTCAGCGCCTCGCCGAGGAGATAGTAGGCCGCGATGGCGTTCACGACGTAGCCGAGCGAGAGCATCGGGTACGCGATGCTCACCGGGACCTTCGAGAGCCCGATCACCCAGACGACGACGCTCACGACGTAGCAGGCGAGCCCGCCGAGGATGTGCGGCTCGATGGCGAGCGCGAGCCCGAGCGGCTGAGCGTTGGTGCCGGCCTTGAGCAGGAGCTGCGCCCCCGCGTTGAGGAGCACGCCGGCGAAGAGGAATGCGAAGCTGGCAAGGGTCATGGCTTCCTCACGATCGTGTAGCGCGAGCCCCGGGAGACGACTTGCATCGGCAGCCCGAGCTGCTTGCTGAGGGAATCGAACTTCTCGGAATCGAACACCGCGTAGGCCGTCCCGGTCTCGCTCCACGCCCTGGCGAAGCCGCCGAGGTCCGGGATGAATTTGCCGGGCTCCCAGGTGACCGGCTGCTCGAGCTCGTCCTTATAGGCAACCATGGAGACCGTGCGGCGGAAGTACCAGGGCAGCGTATGGTCGTAGAAGTCGACGGCGAAGATCCTGGCGTCCTTCGGGATTTCGCCGAGCGAAGCGCGCTGCTCGGCGATGGAGAACTCGGGAGAGAGCGCGCGGTGGCCCGTGACGCAGAGGAGCGTGCAGCCAAAGCTCGCCATGGCAAGGAGCGCCACTGCCAAGAAGGTTTTCCTCTCGAAGGCGGCGATCCCCGCTCCCAGCGCGCCCGCGGCGAGGACGATGCCGCCCGCGGCGAGCGTGCGCGCGTACTCGTCCGCCCGCGAATGCATCGCCTCCGTCACGAACCTCTTCACGTCGGGCGCAAGTACGGCGAGTGTGATGCCCGCCGCCACGCCGAGCGCGGACTGAACGAGGAGCAGCAGGCGCGAGGGCGACGCCGCGAGCGTGCGTCCGACGAGGAGCGCGAGCGCCGGGAAGATCGGCAGGATGTACGCCGGAAGCTTGGAGCCGGAAACCGAGAAGAACAGGAACACGACCCCGACCCAGATCCAGAGGAAGAGGTTCGCGTCGAACGCTCCCGCGCTTCTCGAGGCGACATTCCTAAGGGAGGCGAAGAAGGACAGGAGCCAGGGCGCGAGCCCGAAGGCGAGGATCGGCAGGAAGTACCACGCCGGTTGGTAGCGGCCGTGCATCCGGGTCGTGAAGCGCTGGAAGTGCTCCTGCACGAAGAAGAAGTGCGCGAACTCGGCATTCGCCCTGGAAACGGCGATGAACCAGGGTGCGCAGATGACGAGGAAAAGGGCCCCGCCGGACACGATCTTCATCTTTTGCAGGAGCGAAAAGTCCCTCTTGAGAAGCACGTACAGGCCGATCGCGCCGACCGGCAGCACGATGCCGATGAGGCCCTTGCTCAGCACGGCGAGCGCGCATGCGGCCCAGAAGAGGTAGTAGCGGCCCAGGGCGAAGGCGAGCACCGCGGCCGAGAGGAAGAACGCGAGCCCCATGTCGAGCGTGTCGATCTGCATGAGCATCACGTAGAGCGGGCAGCCCGCCAGGACGAGCGCGCCCATGACGCCTGCCTCGCCACCAAAAAGCCCTCTTCCGAAGTGATGGACGAGAAGCAGGGCGGCAATGCCGGCGAGCGCCGTCCAGAGGCGCGCGGCCCAGTCGTGCTCGCCGAAGAGCTCGAAGGCGATCGCCGTCGCCCAGTACTGGAGCGGCGGCTTCTCGAAATACTTGAGGCCGTTCAGCCGCGGCGTGGTCCAGTCGCCGCTCGCGACCATCTCGCGCGGGATCTCGGCGTAGCGGCTCTCGTCCGCCTTGTAGAGCGGCCGCAGGCCGAGGGTGCCGAGGGAAAGGACGACGAAGGCGAGGAGGAGGAGCCCCGCGGCCGCGCGGCTCACCTGAACACCAGCGCGAGGGCCACCTTGCGCGCCTCGGCGACGAGGATGTTGTAGGTGCGGCACGCGGCCTTGAGATCCATGACCTCCACGCCGATGCCCGCGGCCGTGAGCGGGGCGGTGATCGACGGATGCGGAAAGCGCTGCCTGGGCCCTGTGCCGAGAATGACGATCTCGGGTTTCTCAGCCTTCAACGCTTCGAAGTCCTTCGCAATGAGGGCGTCGAAGGAGGCGACGGGCCACGAAAAAACTCGCTCCGGCGTGACCACGACGCTCGCCTGGTGGCGCTCGCCGTTCACGGCGACGTAGTCGTCGCCGTACGCGGTGATCACGTTGTACGAGCCGCGCGCGGCGGCGTGGAGTTTCACGCTACAATTTTAACAATGCGTGAATTTTCAAGGATTAAACGCCTCCCGCCGTACGTCTTCAACATCACGAACGAGTTGAAGATGGCGGCTCGCCGGCGGGGCGAGGACATCATCGACCTGTCGATGGGCAACCCCGACGGGCCGACGCCGAAGCACATTGTCGACAAGCTCGTCGAGGCGGCGCAGCGACAGGACACGCACGGCTATTCGGTCTCGAAGGGCATTCCGAGGCTCAGAAAAGCGATTTGCGACTGGTACCACCGCCGGTATGGCGTGCAGTTCGACATGGACGCCGAGGCCATCGTCACCATCGGCTCGAAGGAAGGCCTCGCGCACCTGATGCTCGCCTGCCTCGAGCGCGGCGACACGGTGCTCGTGCCGAACCCGTCGTACCCCATCCACATCTACGGCGCCATCATCGCCGGCGCGGACATCCGATCCGTGCGCATGACGCCCGGGGTGGATTTCTTCGCCGAGCTCGAGCGCGCCATCCGCGAGCTCACGCCCAAGCCGAAGATGCTCATCATCGGCTTCCCGTCGAACCCGACGGCGCAGTGCGTCGACTTGGCCTTCTTCGAAAAAGTCATCGCCGTCGCCAGGGAACACGACATCCTCGTCGTGCACGACCTGGCTTACGCCGATATCTGCTTCGACGGCTACCAGGCGCCCTCGATCATGCAAGTTCCGGGCGCGCGCGATGTCGCGGTCGAGTTCTTCACGATGTCCAAGAGCTACAACATGGCCGGCTGGCGCATCGGCTTCATGGTCGGCAACCGGGACCTAGTGCACGCGCTCGCGCGCATCAAGAGCTACCACGACTACGGCACGTTCGCGCCGATCCAGGTTGCTGCCATCGTCGCGCTGGAGGGCCCGCAGGAGTGCGTTGCGCAGATCCGGAGCACGTACGAAAAAAGGCGCAACGTGATGGTGAAGGCGCTCCACGACGCCGGCTGGATGGTGGAGAAGCCCAAGGCCTCGATGTACATCTGGGCGAAGATCCCCGAGTCCTACGCGAAGCTCGGCTCGATCGAGTTCTCCAAGAGGCTCCTTGCGGAGGCGAAGATCGCGGTGGCGCCGGGCATCGGCTTCGGCGACTACGGCGACGACCACGTGCGCATCGCGCTCATCGAGAACGAGCATCGGCTGCGCCAGGCCGCGCGCGGCGTGCGCGACATGTTCAGGAAGGACGGCGTGCAGCCCGGAGTCGTGCCGCTCCGCGGCGCGGCGTGATCAAGCCCGCGCCGGCCGTCCTCGAGGGGCACGGAGTCCGGCTCGAGCCGCTGGGACCGCAGCACGAGGCGGGCCTGAAGGCGGCCGCGGCCGACGGGAAGCTCTGGGAGCTCTTCTTCACGTCGGTCCCTGAGCCGGACAAGACCGGCTCCTATATTGATTTTGCTTTGAGTGAACAGCAGAAAGGGGCGATGCTCCCTTGGGCCGTGCTCGACCTGAAGAGCGGCTCGGTCGTCGGAACGACGCGCTACCACGACATTATTCCCGCCGCCGACCGGGTCGAGATCGGATGGACCTGGTACGCGCAGCGCTGCCAACGCAGCCACGTCAACACCGCCTGCAAGCTGCTCCTCTTTCAGTACGGGTTCGAGACCGTCGGCTGCAAAGTGGTCGGCCTTCGCACGGACAACTTCAATTTCCGCTCGCAGAGGGCGATCGAGGCGCTCGGCGCAAAGAAAGACGGCGTCCTCCGCCATCATTGGCCGCGCCGCGACGGGAGCGTGCGCGACACGGTCATGTATAGCGTGCTCGCGCACGAATGGCCGGGCGTCAAGGCGCACCTGATGCTCCGCCTTGCGAGAAATTCCAAGTAGTCCTCCGATGAAACCGATCAACGTGGGGCTCCTTGGCATCGGCACCGTCGGCGGCGGCACGTGGGACGTGCTCGCGCGCAACGGCGACGAGATCCACCGCCGCGCCGGCCGCGCCATCCGCATCTCGATGGTCGCCGACAAGCAGGTCGAGCTTGCGCGCAAGCGAGTCGCGAACAAGGCCAAGGTCCGCAGCGACGCCTTCGACGTGGCGCGCGACGAAGGCGTGGACATCGTCGTCGAGCTGATCGGCGGGTATACGGTCGCCAAGGACCTCGTGCTCGAGGCGATCCGGCATGGCAAGCACGTCGTCACGGCGAACAAGGCGCTCCTCGCGACGCACGGCAATGAGATCTTCGCCGCCGCGCAGAAAAAGGGCGTGATGGTCGCCTTCGAGGCCTCCGTAGGCGGCGGCATCCCGATCATCAAGGCGCTGCGCGAAGGCTTGGCTGCGAACCGTATCGAGTGGATCGCCGGCAT
>JAFAGU010000339.1 GCA_019237595.1 Betaproteobacteria bacterium
GTCGGCTCCATCAAGGGCTTCGGCTCGAAAGGGCCGTACGCCGAGTTCAAGGCCTACGAGAACGTGGCGCAGGCCATGGGCGGCGCGATGAGCACCACCGGCGTTCCCGACGGCCCGCCGTTCGTGACCGGCGCGCAGATCGGTGACTCCGGGACCGGCTTGCACCTGGCGATAGCTTTATTGGCTGAATTGAGGCAGGCAGAACATACCGGTCAAGGCCAGTACGTCGAGGTGGCGATGATGGACGGGGTGATGAACCTCTGCCGCGTCAAGTTCAGGGACCACCAGAGGCTCACGCGCGGGGACCTGAGCGAATATTCCGTTCCTACCTACAAGGGCATGGGCGAAGTGCCGCGCGCGGGCAACGACTCCGGCGGCGGCCAGCTGGGCAACGCCATCCACTGCAAGCCGCACGGGGCGAACGACTGGCTCTACGTCGTGGTGCAGGAAGCGGTGTGGGAAGACCTCGCCAAGCGGATCGGTCCGGAGGTCGGCATGCCCGACATGGCCGCCGACCCACGCTTCGCGAAGATCGCCGATCGAAGGAAGAACCAGAACCTGATGTGGACGCTCATCAATAAGTTCGCCGAGAAACACACGAAGCGGGAGCTGATGGCGATCCTCAACCCGCTCGACGTGCCTTGCGGGCCCATCATGTCCACGGAGGACCTCGCCAACGACGAGCACGTGCGCGGCCGCGACATGTGGGTCGAGCTCGACCATCCGCAGCGCGGCAAGTGGTTCAACGTCGGCATGCCGATCAAGCTCTCCGCTTCTCCCGCTGTGATCAAGCGCTCGCCGACGCTCGGCGAGCACACGGATGAGATCCTCCAGGAGGTCTTGAATTACTCAAAAGACAAGATCTCCGGCTTGAAGACCGCGGGGGCCTTCAGCGTCCCGCCGAAAAAGGCCGCCTGACATGCGCATCGCGATCTGCCTATGAGAATTGTCCTTATTGGTCAGCAGGACTTCGGCAAGGCCGTCCTCGAGGCCTTCCTTGCTCGCGGCGACCAGGTCGGCGCCGTTTTCTGCGCGCCGGAGAAGGAAGGCGGGCGTCCCGACGCGCTTCGGGTCGCCGCGCAGGAGAAAGGGCTCAAGGTCCACCAGCTCAAGTCGCTGAAGGCGCCCGAAGCCGTCGACGCCATGAGGGCGGCGAATGCGGACATCGGCATCATGGCGTTCGTGCTCCAGTTCGCGCCGCAGGAGTTCGTCAAGATCCCGAAGCACGGCACCATCCAGTACCACCCTTCGCTCCTGCCGAAATACCGCGGCCCTTCGTCGATCAACTGGCCGATCTCGCGCGGCGACAAGGAAACGGGCCTCACGATCTTCCGCCCGACCGACGGCCTGGACGAGGGCGCCGTCATCCTGCAGAAGAAGATGCCGATCGGCGAGAACGACACGCTCGGGAACGTCTACTTCGACCGGCTTTTCCCGATGGGCGTGCAGGCCATGCTGGAAGCGGCCGATCTGGTCGTTTCGAACAAGCACAAAGAAACCCCACAGGATGAATCGCAGGCGTCTTACGAGGGCTGGTTCCGTGAAGCCGAAGCGAAGATCCACTGGCACAACCACGTGGATTTCATCCATAACCTGATCCGGGGCGCGGACCCGGCGCCCGGCGCCTGGACCACCTTGAACGGCGTGAAGCTCCAGCTCTTCGACAGCCGCAAGGAGCTCGTGCGCACCTTCGGGGCGGTCAAGGGAAAGATCGGCGAGGTGGTCGAGGTGAAGGACGGCCGCCTCGTGATCTGCGCGCAGGGCGGGCGCATCCACGTCGGCAAGGCGAAGCTCGGCGACGGCAAGAAGCTCGGCGCGGCGGAGCTCGTCTCCTCCGGCAGCTTAAAACTCGGCGCGTTATTCGGCAGCTGACGGCGGATCTCCCGGCGGCAACGTGATTGAAGCGTGCGGGCCGACCGTCGGCGGCTCGTGGGTGTACTCAACGTACTGGACAATGGCGCCGGGGGTCTCGTAGTAGGTATTGGCCTCGAGTACGACTGCTGGGACGTCGCCGTAGTCGTGCCATATCTTGATGGGCCCAAAGAAGCTCTTCTGCCACAGCGGACGGTAGTTCCAATTCGACGGCAGAACGTAAACCGGAAAGGCCGTGTCCTCCACGGCTTTGGCGAACGGGCCTTGGTCTGCCAGCGGCATCTGCGCGACATGGCCGTGCGCGAGGTGCCAGATAGAGGAATTACGCGGCGATTTGCATGCCTCGAGCCAAGCCGAGAAGAGCGGGGCAGCCTTGCGCGTGAAGAACACGACTCCCGTGTTGTACTCGACGAGATCGCCCGAAAGGCCGGCGTAGCGCCGCGCCCACGGGCATTCGTTGATGCAGCAGGCGAGACCGAACCGCGCCGCCTTCTCGAATCCGAAATCGAGCCGCCCTAGGACGACGGAGTCCACGTCGAGGAACAGCGTTTCCTGGAACGGGGAGAGCTCGAGCATCCGCGCCTTGTCGAGGTAGCTGCTGCCGGAGGGCAGTTGCTCCACGTGCACGGGCAGCTCCGGATGATGCCGGTGCACGGATTCGATGGAGCGCTGGACGAAGGGCTCCACACGATCACCCCAATAGACGTAGAGAACCCCTCGCTCAATCATGGCCTTCCTCCACACGGTCTTTGCCGGGCAACTTAGCACGCGGCCCGCGGGCGAGGCCCGGGCGCCCGTTGAAAAAAGTGCAGTGGCGCGGAGGTCCGTAAATATTTGACGCAGCTTACATTTAGCTGCAAAAATGCACCTTAGGCCGCTGTTTTCCGGCCAACTTTCGGGGGTTTGCGGCTTGGCTCGCGTGCGCCGCGCACGATCGCGTGCGGCAATGCGGCCGCCGCGGCAAGAAACAGGGGAGGGCGCATGAAATCCGGATTCTGGAAGACCGACTGGTTCCTCGGTCTGGTCGTCGTCGTGCTCATGCTGGTCGCTGGCGGAAGCGACCTCCTCCAGAGCCTCGAGCGCAAGGCGTATGACATGGGCGTTCAG
>JAFAGU010000347.1 GCA_019237595.1 Betaproteobacteria bacterium
CGAGGAGCGCGCGCGTCGTCTCGGCAGTGTAGGAGGCCGAAGTCGGCACGCCGCGCTGGTCTGCGACCACGCGCAACGGCGCGCCCGAGCGCGCCTTTTGCGCGATCGTGAGGAAGAAATTTTTTCCGCGCGGCGCGTAGACCCAGCTCGTGCGCAGAATGAGGTGCCCGCAGCCGCTCGCCACAATGGCGCGTTCGCCCTCCAGCTTGCTTTCCCCGTAGGCGTTGATGGGATGCGGGATGTCGTCCTCCGCGTACGGACCGGCCTTGCTGCCGTCGAAGATGTAGTCGGTGGAGTAGTGGACGAGGAAAGCGCCGAGCTTCTTCGCTTCCTCGGCCATCACCTTCGGCGCCTGCCCGTTGACCGCCATGGCGAGCTCGCGCTCCGATTCGGCGCGATCGACCGCCGTATAGGCCGCCGCGTTGAGGATGAGATCGGGCCGCAGGTCCCGGATGACCCTGGCCACCATCGCCGCTTGCGCGAGATCGAGGGCCGATCTCGGGAGTGACACCACTTCGCCGAGACCCTGGAAAACGCGCCCGAGCTCCCCGCCCACCTGCCCCGTGGGCCCGGTGAGGAGGATCTTCACTCGAACACTTCTGCTTCGCTAAGCGCCTTGCCGGCCTTGTCCTTGCCCGAGAGCACCGGCTCGCCGGCGAGCGGCCAGCGGATGCCGATCTGCGCATCGTCCCAGGCGATCGTGCGGTCAAGCTCGGGGATCCAGTGCTCCGTCATCTTATAGAGCACGTCCGCGCCGTCCGAGAGCGCGAGGAGCCCATGCGCGAAGCCCTCGGGGATCCACGCCATGCGGCGGTTTTCCTCGCTCAGGCGAAAGCCCGCCCACTTGCCGAACGTGGGTGAGGATCGCCGGATGTCCACGGCGACGTCGAAGATCTCGCCGCGCACGACCCGGACGAGCTTCGCTTGCGGCCGCTTCACCTGGTAGTGGAGTCCGCGGATCACGTTTCGACGCGAATGCGAATGGTTGTCCTGGATGAAGACAGGGTCCACGCCGGTCGCCTCGCGAAACGCCTTGCGGTTGTAGCTCTCGTAGACGAGCCCCCGTTCGTCGGCGAACGAGCGAGGCTCGAGCAGAAGGACGCCCGCGAGCTCCGTGCGGATGACGTTCACGAGAAGATCTCTTCCTTCAGCACCCGCTCGAGGTAGGCCCCGTAGCCGTTCTTGCCCATGGGCTTTGCCAGCGCGCGAAGCTCCGCGGCGCCGATGTAGCCCATGCGGTACGCGATTTCCTCCGGGCAGGCGACCTTCAGGCCCTGCCGGCGCTCGATCGTCTCGATGAAATGCGAGGCTTCCAGAAGCGTCTCGTGGCTGCCGGTGTCCAGCCACGCCATGCCGCGCCCCATCGGGCGCACGTCCAGCTCGCCGCTCGCGAGGTACGCCTTATTCACATCGGTGATCTCGAGCTCCCCTCGCGCCGAAGGCTTCAGCTTCGACGCGATCTCCACGACGCGGTTGTCGTAGAAATACAGCCCCACGATCGCGTAGCGCGAGCGCGGGCGCTTGGGCTTCTCCTCGATGGCGATCGCCTTCCCGCGCTCGTCGAACGCCACCACGCCGTAGCGCTGCGGCTCCTCCACCGGGTAGGCGAAGATCGTCGCGCCTCGCTTCTTCCTCGCCGCGGCCTTGAGGAACGAAGTGAGGTCATGCCCGTGGAAGAGGTTGTCGCCGAGGATGAGCGCGACCGGATCGCGTCCGATGAATTTCCTCCCCACGATGAAGGCCTGCGCGATGCCCTCGGGTTTGGGCTGCACCGCGTAGGAGAGGCGCAGGCCCCACTTGGTGCCGTCTCCGAGCAGGTCGCGGAAGCGCGGCGTGTCCTTGGGCGTGGAGATAACGAGGATGTCGCGGATGCCGGCGAGCATGAGCGTGGAGAGCGGGTAATACACCATCGGCTTGTCGTAAACCGGGAGGAGCTGCTTCGACACCGCGAGCGTGACGGGATAGAGCCGCGTGCCGCTTCCGCCGGCGAGGATGATGCCCTTCACGCCGCGCTCCGCAGCACGGCCTCGTCCGCCCAGGTGCGGTGCTCGAGATACCACTGCACGGTCTTCGCGAGGCCCGACTCG
>JAFAGU010000014.1 GCA_019237595.1 Betaproteobacteria bacterium
TTGAACGACCGGCCCAGGAAGACGTTGGGATTTGAATCGCCCGCAGATAGACTACGTGCGGTGTTGCAATGACCGATTGAATCCACCGCCAAAAGCGGACCTTCGGGTCAACCAATCCGACGCACGTTCCGCGTAATCGTCCAGGCCCACGTCGAAGCGCCATCGAGATTGCGAACCCGGACTCCCTTGAGAACACGCGCTTCGAAATTGCAGGCATTAATCGCCATTGTCCGCCGAGCCGAGTTAGCGCGGTATTGGTAGTGAGTGACGCAGCCGCAGGTTGCGCAGCGGAAATAGACGCGAGTTCTACGGCGCCAGGAGTAACGCTCTAGTGCACGCTTCGGCGCATCGATTTGAACGCTAGCCGGGCGGTAGTACGCCCATAGCGCACCGTACCTTCGGCAAATTGAGCAATTACAGTTAGTAACGGCGCGAGGCATTCGCTGCACATGAATGCGGACGGCGCCGCAGTGGCAAGACGCGCTGAGCACTAACTGGTCCGGTATGGGCCCGTCACTAGTTTAAGACCGGTATCGGCCAATAGAGGACATTCGACCAACTTTCCGAAGCAATTGGTCGGAATCTGCTTTCAGACCCTCAAACCGTCTTCGCCAGCCACGCCAGCACGTCGCGCTGGACCTCGTCGCGGTTGGTCTCGTTCAGCAGCTCGTGCCGCGCACCCGTGTAGTAGCGGGTCTCGATACGCGACATCCCGAGTGCCTGGTAGCGCGCGACGAGGCGCCGCGTACCGACGAGGTTCTCGCCCACGGGATCGAGCTCGCCTTGGATCACCAGCACCGGCAACGATTTTGGAATACGCGCCTCAAGCGCCGGGTCGCGCATACGCGCGAAGCCGACGAAGATGTCGCGAGCCAGCTCGTTGCTGAAGGCGAAGCCGCACAGCGGATCATCGAGGTACTTCTTCACTTCGGAAGCATCGCGGCTCAGCCACTCGAAGCCCGTGGGGCCTCCGAAGGGCTTGTTGAGATCCTTGAAGAGGCCCGCCCATATCGCCGAGTCGCCGAGCGGCTCCTTGCGCACCGCGTCGTTTAGCTGATCGATCAGCTGCGGCGGCGGCCCCGGACGGTACGACGTGCCGCTCAGCACCAGCGCATCGAGCAGATCGCCGCGGCGTTCGATGTAGTCCTGCGCCATGAACGAGCCGAGGCTGTGGCCGAACAACGCGAGCTTGACACCGGGATGCGCGGCGCGCAGGCGCTGCGTGAGGGCGATTTCATCTTCGACCATCCGGTTCCAGGCATCGGGGCCGCCATCGCCGGTGCGGCCCGAGCGCAGCCGCGTGCGGCCGTGACCGCGATGGTCGGTGCCATAGACCGCATAGCCGCTCGCCACGGCCGCCTGCGCGAAACGATCGTAGCGGCTGACGTGCTCGGCTGCGCCGTGCACGATCTGCAGCACTGCCTTCGGTGTCGCGCCTGCCGATACCCAACGCCGGTAGTGGATAGCGGTGCCGTCGCGGGCGGAGAACTGCTGCCAGTCGACAGACGGCGGCCCTAGGGTGGCACAGCCACCGAGGGCGGCGCTGGCGGCAAAGGCGAACATCACATCGCGGCGATTGGGGGGCACGGCGGTCTCCTCGTCTCGATGGCGCTCGGCTCGGGGCGGCCGCCGTGCGTTTGAACCCGCTTTGGCTCGAGAGCGGTCATTCAGTGTACGTCCTCTGCGGACCACCAGCCGTCCGGCGCTAATGCCCGCGCCAAGCTGGAGTTCGATGATCCTTGATGTGGTAGTCGCTTTCGCTGGCCTGGACGTTCTCGTCTTGGTCCGATCGGACAGCCGCACATCCGGCCAATAGGACTACCAAGACTGGAAGGGCAAGGAGCTTCTTCGAGGCAAGAGTACGGCTCCTTGCGGCGCTAAGCAATGTCCGCCTTTACGCCTCGGACTTCAGGATGTCAAACAGACTCATCCGTGTTGGGGGACGGTTGTTATGTTTGGAAGCGGAGCGTCCGCTTTCGGTCGGAAGCAGACCTTCCTAGAACGCCGCTGTGCCCAGAACGGAGGAGATTTCGGACAGCGCCGCTTGAGCTTGCCCGCTAACGGCCGGTGAGAATCTGCCAGCCTTGATCAGGCCGATCGAGGGTGCAATGGTGGCGGCGGCTGACGTCCAGCAAGTCCGTCCACGAGGAGCGCTGCAGGTGGTAGCTGCATAGGGCAACGATGCGGCGGTTTGCTAACGCAGCCGTAAGAGCTTCCTCGTACTCCATAAACAAGTCCCACGTCTGGGGCGTCAGGAAGGTGACGTTGCCCGTGATTCGCAAGCCGCTGTAACCGGCTTTGCGTGCGCGCTCCTCCTCGGCGAGCCACAGTTCGATCACCTGCTTGCCTTGCAGCCCGTCTGCGTTTTCGTACCAATCCGAATGGTCCCGAACGATCAATGACTCCGCTCTGAGGGCAGCGGTCGCAGCGGGATCATGCCGCACAAGCGCCTCCTTAGCGTCCGTCGCGCTGAGGGGCTCGGCAGTGATCCAGATGCACCGCTCGTTATTGCGCAGGCCGGCGGCGAAGTACGGTACAAGCGTCGCGGCGAGTTCCTCGCGATCGCTGTAGAAGTGGCACATGTGCATGCCGTAGGGAATGGATCTAATCCCTGGCAACCCGCAGTCGGTCGTGGACGCAGCCGGGTTCATGCCGCTCGGGTCTGCTTTTCGAGCTCGCGCGCACGCGCAAGCACGCCCTCGAAATGTTGGGGGAGGTGCTCACGGACCCAGAGGAGAACGGCGTGCGAACTGGGCATGGCGCAAACGTCGGGCTTCCAGGAGACGAGCGACTGCAGGATCGGGCCCCGCACGTCGCCCACCACCTCTGCCAGGGCGCGATTGATGATCATGCGGTGGAGCGCGTAGTCGCTGGCCGGGATCACGTGGCTGTGCGTGCTGCACACATTCCCGAAGGCATGGGCGTAAATCTTCGGGTCGAACTTGTCCATGAGGAAGGAGCAGAAGATCGCGATGTTCTCTTCGTGCGCGACCTCATCGAAGAATTGCTCCAGCCGGTGCGAGCCTTGTCCGTTGCCGGCGACGTAAAGGCAATTAACCATTTCGCCCCACCAGCGTACGCGCGGGAACTTGCCGCCAGCGCGGGCCTGCGCAATGGTCCGCTTCGCGAGGGGCTTGAAGATGCTGCCGTCGGGCAGGTTGTCTGCCATGAATTTCGGCAGCGTTTCGTCAGCGTCGAGGAGCGTTAGCTGCCCATCCCGAAACAGCCGATCAAGGTCGAAGCCCCTGCTACGCAGGCGGCCGGAAATGTTCTGCCAATGCGGCGCCGTCGCTACGAGGATGATCGATTCGCCGCGCGTGAGGCCTTCGGCCGCGAAATGAGTGATCGCCTCGCCGTAAAACTCGTCGTCCTGATAGAGCTGAACGATATGGCCGTTCTCGCCGGGGTCGGCGAGGAGCTCACGCCACGAGGAAAAACTTGCGGTTTGCATTTGCGTGACATGCTAAGGGGGCAGGTTTTTTACTGTCAATCGTCATGGCAAAACCTGATCGCAGGTCAACCATCAATAGCAGTGCTGCGTTAGACGTGCGCGGACTATTCCGCGTTGAACCTAACGCCCATGGGAGGCTAGTTATGAGAAGAGTCGTTCTTGGAGCAATTGCGTCCACAATGCTCGCGTTTATGCCGCTCGCATTTGCGCAGCAGACGGCGAAAAAAGAATTTGGCGAGCATCCGCGCATCGCGGCAGCGGTCCGTGAGCTCGAAGGCGCGATCCAATACATGGAGCACGCACCCCATGACTTTGGAGGTCACAAGGCTCAAGCCATCGCCGATAGCCGCAAGGCAATCGAGCAGCTTCGCTTGGCAATGCAGTACAGGGCGAAGGAAGACAACATGAAAAAGGGCAATAAGAAGTAGCGCCCATTACTTCGCCGTTCGGCCGGCCTGGTCACGTAACCGACAGGCCGGCTCGCCCCGATACGCGATGTCCGCTTCTGGGCGAAAGCGGACACTATTATCCTCACTGCGCGGCGAGGCGTTTGTTGAGGAAGGTCTTCATGTCCTGCCAAGCCTCGTCCACTACGCTCGCGTCGCCTCGATAGACGTACGGCCCGCGTTGAAAAGTGGCCGGGTTTCCGCCTACAGAAGCATTGTCAAAGGCGTGCGTGGCGTTTTCATAGAGCTTCCACTCCACCGGCTCACCTCGCTCGGCATTTGAGCGTGCCTGTGCCACGCAGGATCGGGGCCTCGCCTCGTTGTCCTGAGCACCCAGGAGCACGAGCAGCGGGGTGTTGATGTCGTCGTAGAAGTTGAACATATGATCTTGGCGGAGCAGTCCGGCCTGTTCGTTGCACCAGGGATAGAAGGCGACGACGGCCGCAAACCCCGGCTCCTGCTTCAGGTAGCGTCGGGCGAACCCGGCGCTCGCGATGCGCAATCCCGCCATGGCGCCATAAGAGAAGCCGATATGCACGATCCGCTTGCCGTCTACATAGGGCTGGCTTCTCAGGAACGCGAGCGCCTCGAACGCGTCTTCCGCATATTCGCTGACACTCACGTTGTTGTCCGGCGGGCAATTGAACTTGCGACCGCGCGGACCGAGGTGATCGACTATCAGGACAACATAGCCGGCTTTGGTCAGCCGCTCTGCCCAGTTGTACAAGTGCCAGTAGATGCCGCCGCAGGTGTGCGATAGCACCGCTGCCGGAAACGGCCCATCGCCTGCGGGCTTGAAAAGCACCGGAACACGCGAGGATGGGCGAGCATAGGGCTCGGGCACGGTCGGAAACTTCCCGGCCTGCGACCAGGCAGCGCACGACCAAGCGAACAGAAGGAGAATCGCAAGGGGCCTCAAGCGCCTCTCATCATATTCCTTCGCGACTGCTCGAAGCGCCTGCCGCGGCGGGGATCGGCTTGAGGCCGTCCTAAGGCGCAGCTGGACGAATATGGACCGAGGACGCCTTACTGATACCCCGCCGCCTAAGGATGCGTCGCCATGGCGATTTGTCCGGCCTTCCAGCGCAGGTAGACCTTTGTGATCTCTGCCGCGATTGAGGCCAAGCACATAAACGGGAGCATGAAAATCCAATCGGCGACGCTTAGAGGCACTGTGCCGAAGAACGGATTCAGGAAAGGCACATACACCGCCACGAGCACGAGGAGGAGCGAGCTTCCGTTCGCCCATAGCATCCACGGGTTGGAGAAGAGGCCGGTCGCGAACATGCTGTAGTGCTCCGAGCGGGCCGTGAACGCTCTGAGAAGCTCCGAGACGCACAGGGTCGTGAACGCAATGGTCTGTGCATGCGCCAGATCATCGGGATACGCCTTGAGGGCTAGCCAGTAGGCCCAGAGCACGGCGGCCGTCATGACAACCGCCTGCACTGCAGTGCCAACCTGCATCTCCCAGTTGATGATCGGCTCCTTGGTTGGCCTGGGCGGCAAGCTCATGATGTCCTTGTCGCCTTTCTCCATCCCGAGAGCGAGCGCGGGTGCGCCGTCGGTGACGAGGTTCAGCATCAGGAGCTGCACCGGCCGAAGCGGCAGCGGCCAGCCAAAAAGCATCGCGAGGAAGATGATCAGTATCTCGCCGATGTTGCACGAGATAAGGTAGTAGACGAACTTGCGAATGTTGGAATAGATGATGCGGCCTTCCTCGATCGCCGAAACGATGCTCGCGTAGTTGTCGTCGGTGAGCACCATGTCGGCGGTCTCCTTCGAGACGTCGGTTCCGGTGATTCCCATCGAAATGCCGATGCTCGCGCGCTTCAGGGCGGGGGCATCGTTCACACCGTCGCCCGTCATGGCGACGACGTGGCCGCGGGCCTTGAAGGCATCGACAATCTTGGTCTTGTGCGCGGGCGACACGCGGCAGCAGACGCAGATCTGGTCGACCTGCTTGGCGAGCTCCTCGTCGCTCATCTTGTCGAGCTCGGCGCCAGTTACGACCTTGCCGCCAGGGACGAGAATGCCGATTTCGCGCGCGATCGCCTCGGCCGTGTCCTTGTAGTCGCCCGTCACCATCACGGTCTTCAAGCCCGCCTTCCTTGCAATCGCCACCGCCTCCTTCACTTCGGGGCGCGCCGGGTCGATCATGCCAAGGAGTCCGACAAACGTGAGGTCCTTCTCGACCGCGTCGGGCGTGACCTGCGCCGGCACGCCGTCGAGGCCGCGGTAAGCGACGCCCAGCACGCGGAGCGCCTGGCGAGCCATGTCCTGATTGGCGGCAAGGATCTCCGCCTTTTTGTCGGGCGTGAGCGGGATCGACTTTCCGTTCTCGGCGACGCCGGTGCAGAGATCGAGAATGACATCGGGCGCACCCTTGACGAACGCGACCGTCTCCGGGCAATCAAAGCGCAACGTCGCCCTTCGCTGGTGAACCGTGGTCATGCGCTTACGGTCGGAGTCAAAGGGAATCTCCGCCACTCGCGGCAGGGCATTCTCTAGGTCCTTCCGCGATACGCCGGCCTTCGCCGCGACCACCACGAGCGCTCCTTCGGTTGGATCACCAACGATCCTCCAGGACTTTGTCTGGTGCTCCTCGCCACTTTCTTCGAGTAGCTTCGTAAGCGCCCCCTGCCCGAGGCCGAGGAGCAGCTCGCTCATCGAGGTGAGGAGCCCTTCCTGCTGGATGTCGATCGCTGGATAGCCAAAGCGCGCGGTGAATTCGAGCGGATAAATGCCATTAGAGTTGACGATGCAGTTGATGTCCATCGAGCCCCTGTACCCCGCGCCGGCAAGGCGCGATTCCATCTTCTTGAGGGTCGAATTGAAGAGGCGGTTCGGCTCGCTCCAGAACATCGTCGTGCCCATCTCGCCGGTGGCCGGGCCGATATCCCCGGGAAAAAGCTTCTTGTGCTCGAAGTTCACGCAGATCGGCGAGAGGAACTCCTTTCCGTTGAAGAAGGCGCACACCGCCACCTCGACGCCGGTGATGCGCTTCTGCAGCTGGAACTCCTTGATGCGCTCGGCGTGATGACTCTTGTAGTCCTTGAGCACCTCGAGGACGTCCCGGCCGTCTTCCTCCTCACCCACGAA
>JAFAGU010000166.1 GCA_019237595.1 Betaproteobacteria bacterium
ATCTGCATCGACGGCGTGAGCCTCACGGTGAACGCGGTGGAGGGGCGCGAATTCGAAGTGAACTTGATTCCGCATACGCTGGAGGTCACGACGCTGCGCCGGCTCGCCGCCGGGGCGAAGGTCAACCTGGAGGTCGACCTGATCGCCAGGTACGTCGAGCGCATCCTGCGCGGCGGATGAGCGCGCAGGTCCGCTTCGATCCGGCGCTGCCGATCAACGCGAGGCGCGAGGAAATCCGCGAGGCGGTACGCCGGCACCCCGTGGTGATCGTGTGCGGCGAGACGGGCTCGGGGAAGACCACGCAGCTTCCCAAGATGCTCTGGGAGCTCGCGCGCGAACCTTCGCCGGCGCTGCGGCCGGTCATCGGCCACACGCAGCCCCGGCGCATCGCCGCGAGGAGCGTCGCTGCCCGCATCGCCGAGGAGCTCGGCACGCCGCTCGGCGATCTCGTCGGGTTCAAGGTGCGCTTCCACGAGGAGACCGGCCGGCGCACCGCCATCAAGCTGATGACCGACGGCATCCTGCTCGCGGAAACGCAGGCCGATCCGCTGCTCCGCCAGTACGGCGCCATCGTCATCGATGAGGCGCATGAGCGCACGCTCAACATCGATTTTCTCCTCGGCTTCCTGAAGACGCTCATCCCCAGGCGGCCGGAGCTCAAGGTCCTCGTCACCTCGGCGACCATCGATGCGGCGCGCTTCTCGAGGCACTTCGGCGACGCGCCTGTCATCGAAGTGTCCGGTCGACTCTACCCGGTCGAGATCCGCTACCAGCCGGTGGGCGGCGACGCCGAGGACACGACGCGCGACGAAGAGGAGCAGGCGCTCGCCGACGCCGTGGAGGAGCTTTGCCGCCGGCCGGAGGAGGGCGACGCGCTCGTGTTCCTGCCGGGCGAGCGGGAGATCCGCGATGCGGCGGAGGCGCTGAGGAAACGGTCCTTGAGGAACACGGAGATCCTGCCGCTGTACGGACGCTTGTCGGCCGGAGAGCAGGACCGCGTGTTCAAGCCCGGAAAGCAAAGGCGCGTGGTGCTCGCGACCAACGTGGCGGAAACCTCGCTCACCGTGCCGCGCATCCGCTATGTCGTCGATACCGGCGATGCGAGGGTGAAGCGCTACAGCTACCGAAACAAGGTGGAGATGCTGCGCGTCGAGCCGATCTCCCAGGCTTCGGCAAACCAGCGCGCCGGACGCTGCGGGCGGGTGGCGAACGGGATCTGCGTCCGCCTCTATTCCGAGGAGGACTTCGCCAAGCGCCCGTCCTACACCGACCCGGAGCTCCTGCGCTCGTCGCTTGCCTCGGTGATCCTGCGCGCGAAGAGCCTCGGGCTCGCGGAGGTGGAATCCTTTCCCTTTCTCGATGCGCCATCGCCGCGCGCGATTGCGGACGGGTATGCATTGCTCCATGAGCTGAATGCGCTGCATCCCGACAATTCCCTCACGGCAACCGGCGAAGAGCTCGCGCGCCTGCCGCTCGACCCGCGCGTCGGGCGCATGCTGGTCGCGGCGCGCGAGGAACGCTGCCTCGCCGAGGTGCTCGTCATCGCCGCCGCGCTCTCCGTGCAGGATCCGCGCGAGCGCCCGCTCGACAAGGCGGGCAGCGCCGACGAGCGGCACGCGGCCTTCGCGGACGATCGCTCCGACTTCCTCGCGTTCCTGAAGCTCTGGAAGCTCTTCGAGGGCAAGATGGAGAAGGCGGCGCGCGAGAACTTCCTCTCCATCCCGCGCATGCGGGAGTGGAGCGACATCCACCAGCAGCTCGCCCGCACGCTCGAGGAGCTCGGCTGGGCCGTCACCTCGGCGAACCCCGACAAGCCCGAAGGCTATCGGGCGATTCATCGCGCGCTGCTCGCCGGCCTGCTGGGCAACGTCGGGCTGAAGGACGAGAGCGGCGATGCGCAGAACGCGTACACGGGTGCGAGGGGAATCAAGTTCTGGGTCCATCCTGGCTCGTGGACGAAAAAGCCGGGAAAGTGGATCGTGGCAGCGGAGCTCGTCGAGACGACGCGGCTCTTCGCGCGCACGGTTGCCGCAATCGATCCCAAGTGGCTCGAGGAGGTCGGCGCGCACCTCGTCAAGCGGGACCACCAGCAGCCGCACTGGGAGAAGTCGCGCGCGCAAGTCGTATCGCTCGAGCGCGGGACGCTCTACGGCTTGCCGGTCTACACGAATCGGCGGGTGCCTTGCGAGGACGCCCGCCTCGCGCGCGAGATCTTCATTCGCTCCGCCCTGGTTGAAGGCGACTTCGAAACGCGGGCGCCGTTCTTCGCCCACAACCGGCGCCTCGTCGCCGACATCCAGCGGCTCGAGCACAAGTCGCGAAGGCCCGACATCCTGGTCGACGACGAGCTGATCCACGCCTTCTACGATGCGCGCATCCCGGAGCACGTGCGCGACGGCGCGAGCTTCGAGGCGTGGCGCCGGGAGGCCGAGCGCGCGAAGCCGAAGCTGCTTTACCTCTCGCGGGAAGACCTGATGCGCCACGAGGCGGCCGGCATCACCACGGACAACTTCCCGCCTTCATTGCAGCTCGGTCCGAACCGCTTCGGCCTCGAGTACCACTTCGAGCCGGGCTCGCCCCGCGACGGGGTGACGATGAATGTTCCACTCGCCCTCCTCAACCAGGTGCCGGCGGCGCGCACGGAGTGGGTGGTGCCGGGGCTCCTCAAGGAAAAGGTTCGCGCGCTCGCCAAGTCGATGCCGCAGCGGCTGCGCCACAAGCTGGGCTCGCTCGAGGAGTTTGCCGAAGCTTTCGGCGAGGAGGTCGCCCCCTCCGACACGCCGCTCGCGCAGGCGCTCTCCCGCCATGTCCGCGAGCGCTTCGGTTTCGAGGTCCCGGTCGATGCCTTCCGGCCCGACTCGGCGCCGCCCCACCTGCACATGAATTTCCGCGTGGTGGAGGACGATGGCCGCCAGGTAGCGATGGGCCGCAGCCTCGCCGCCCTCAAGAATGAATTCGCGTCGAAGACCCAGGAAAAGCTTCAGGAGGAAGTGGAGGACTCGGAGCGCCACATCGGCTGGACCATGGGCGAGCTGCCCGAGCTCATGGAAATCGAGCGAGGCGGGCAGACGCTCGTCGGCTACCCGGCGCTCGTCGACGACGGCGAGGCCGTGACGTTGCAGGTATTCGATTCGCCCGAAACGGCGCGCGCGGAGCACCGGCGAGGCGTTCGGCGCCTGCTCGCGATTGCTTTCCGCGACCGTGTGCGCGACCTGGAGCGAGCGGTGGCAAAGGACCCGCTGCTTGGGCCGCTGAAGGACGAGCTCGTCACCGCTGCGCTCGAGCGCACGTTCCTCGCCGACTCCCTTCCCATGACGCAGGCGGACTTCGCCCGCCGCGTGGAGGAGGGCAAGAGCCGCTTCAACCTCATCGCCCAGGAGCTCTCGAGGATGGCGAAGGAGCTCCTCGCCCTCGGAGCCGAGATCAGGAAAAAATGCGCTTCGCTCGAGAAGGCGCATGCGCCGACGGTGCACGACGTGCAGGCGCAGCTCTCGCGCCTTTTGTCCAAGGGCTGGCTCGCGGGGACGCCGTGGGCGCGCCTGCAGCACTTCCCGCGGTACCTGCGCGCGGCCTCCCTGCGCCTGGACAAGCTGCGCTCCGATCCGGCGCGCGACGCTCGCCTCGCTTCCGAGCTTGCCGCCGTCGAGAGGCCCTACCGGGCGTCGTTGTCGAGGAAGGGCCATGGCGCGCCGAGCGGCGAGCTCGAGCAGTTCGGCTGGCTGCTGGAAGAGCTTCGCGTCTCGCTCTTCGCCCAGGAGCTGAAGACGCCGGTGCCGGTATCCGCCAAGCGCCTGGCGAAGCTCTGGCAGACTATCGGCCGATGAGCATCGCTCGCTCTCTCGCGTATGCGTTCGCCAACCTGCTCCATCCGCGAATGCTCTGGCTGATGCTCTGGCCCGTGCTCCTCTCCCTCGTCCTGTGGGCGGGCGTCGGGTTCTTTCTCTTCGGATGGATCGTGGTGCGACTGGCGGCGAAGATCGACGCGGTCCTGCACGACACCATGAGCTTCCTGACGCTCGACCTTACGGACTGGACGCTCATTGCTGCCAAGGTCATCGTCTATCTCGCCTTCATTCCGCTCGTCTACATGACGGCGCTCGTCATCCTGGGCATCTTCGGCATGCCGGCCATGGTGGACCATGTCGCGGGCCGCTCGTTCCCGGCGCTCAAGCGCCGGCAGGGCGGCGGCGTGCTCGGCAGCGCATGGAATGCAGTGGTCACGCTCCTAGGCATGGCAGCGCTCGTGGTCGTCACCGTGCCGCTATGGCTTTTCCCGCCGCTCTGGCCGCTGATCCCGCTTCTTGTCATGGCGTGGGCCAACCAGCGGTTCCTGCGGTACGACGCGCTCGCCGAGCATGCCGATCGCGCGGAGATGAGCGCCATCTTCCGGGAGCGGCGGGGGCCGCTCTACGGATTGGGGTTTCTGATGGCGCTTACAGCGTACCTGCCCCTGGTTGGCTTCTTTGTCCCCGCACTATTCGCGCTGGCGTTCATCCATTACCTGCTTTCGACCCTCGATCAGCGCCGCCTATCGCAACCATCGCAATAAAGAATTGGCCGGGATGGAACGCCGCTCCTAGACTCCTGTCATTCCCTATTTGACAGGAGCATCCCAGTGGCAGCGCCCGCGTCGCGCGAGGGACAGAGAGTCCCGCAAGTTACGTTCCGTACCCGCACCGAGAGCGACTGGAAGAGCGTCACGACCGACGAGCTCTTCAAGGGAAAGACGGTGGTCGTGTTCTCCCTCCCGGGGGCCTTCACGCCGACCTGCTCGTCGACCCACGTGCCACGCTACAACGAGCTTGCGCCGGCGTTCTTTGCGAACGGCGTGGACCGCATCGTCTGCCTCTCGGTGAACGACGCGTTCGTGATGAACGAATGGGCGAGGAGCCAGGAATGCGCGAACCTCGTCCTCATTCCGGACGGAAACGGCGAATTCACCGAGAAGATGGGCATGCTCGTCGACAAGACGGACCTCGGCTTCGGCAAGCGCTCGTGGCGGTATTCGATGCTCGTAAAGGACGGCGTGATCGAGAAGATGTTCATCGAGCCCGACAAGCCGGGCGATCCGTTCGAGGTGTCCGACGCCGACACGATGCTGCGCCACATCAACCCCACCGCGCGCAAGCCCGACCAGGTGGCCATCCTCACGCGGGAAGGCTGCGGATACTGCGCGAAGGCAAAGGCGCTCCTCGCGAAGCTCGGCTACCAGTACTCCGAGGTGCGGCTGGACCATGCGGATCGCTCGCGCGTCGTGGGCGCCATCACGGGGCGCGGAACCGTCCCCCAGGTTTTCGTGAACGGTAAGCACATCGGCGGCCTGGAGGAACTGGAACGCTGGGGGCAGAAAGCCGCGTAGCGTTTGTGTGAAAATCGCGCGCCATGATCGGCGCGTATGTCATCGGCGACGAGATCCTGGTCGGCAAGCGCCAGGACAAGCACTTCCCGTTCGTCATCGAGGCCCTCGCCAAGCGAGGGCTTCGTCTTTCCTGGGCGCAGTATCTGGGCGACGAGCCGCAACGCATCACCGAAGCGCTGAAGAGAAGTTTTTCATCGCAAGACCTCGCCTTCAGCTTTGGCGGTATCGGCGCCACGCCCGACGACCACACGCGCCAATGCGCCGCGGCGGCCCTTGGCGTTTCCCTGAAGCTTCACCCCGTCGCCGAGCGCGAGATCCGCGGGCGGTTCCCGGGGCAGGAAGCCACGCCGCAGCGGCTGAAGATGGGCGAGGTCCCCGAAGGCGCCGAGATCATCCCGAATCCGGTGAACCGGATCCCGGGCTTCTCGCTCCGCGACCATCACTTCGTGCCGGGATTCCCGCAGATGGCGCAGCCCATGGTGGAGTGGGTGCTCGACACCAAGTACCGGCACCTCTTCGATCGCGACCGCTGGGGCGAGGCCTCGATCCTCGTCTACGAGGCCGGGGAGAGCCAGCTTGTGGCGGCGATGGAGTCCACCGAGAAGGCATTTCCCGGGGTGAAGGTCTTCAGCCTGCCCTCGATGGGCAAGGACGGCAGCCGCATCCACGTCGAGCTCGGCGTGCGCGGCGCGCCTGCGCAGGTGGATGGGGCGATGGAGGCGCTGCGTTCCGCCGTCAAGGCGGCCGGATTTCCCTATAAATGAAAAAGCCCGCCTAGCGGCGGGCTTTCCCTTTGAGTCTCTTCCTTGCGGCTTTAAGGCTCACCACCTTGCGGCCGCGCGTCTTCGCGCTTGATCGGGCGCGGCCCGGCTCGGCGAGCGAGCCGAGCGCGCCCTGACGGGCGCTCAGGCCGCCTTTTTTGCCTTCGCGAGGCCCTTGACGGTCTCGGTCGCGGCGGAGACGTTCGCTTCCGCGATCTCGGTGGCCTGCTTGGCAACCTTGGTGAGGTTGTCGTAGGCCGAGTTCGCGGCGGCGAGCATCGACTTCACCGCGGCGACGGCGACGTCGGAGCCGGCGGGCGCGTTCTTCGACACCTTGTCGAGCAGCGACACGAAGTTCTCGTTCCACTCGGCGACGCGGCGCTCGGCGACCTTGCTGAGCTCGGCGTTCGTTTCCGTGGCGACTTCGTAGACGCTCTTCGAGTAGGCGATGGCCTTCTCGATCGCGGGCTGGGCGAACGAGTTCTGCAGGCTCACGAACTCCTGGACGTCTTTCGCGCCGAGAAGCGCGCGCGTGTTGGCGATGGACTCCTCGAAGGCGCTCTTCACCGCGCCGGCCTGGAGGTTCGCCAGCTTCTCGAGGGCCGCGAACTGCGCATTCGCGACGGCGAGGACCGTTTCGACGTTGGCCTTATTGGCCGCTTGAATCTGTTCCGGGGTCACGTACATTTGTCAGCTCCTTGCTGAGTTCAGAGAATCGGTTGAGCGCCTCGGCCCTCCCTACCGCAAGGGCTTATTTGTGCGCTGCACAAAACGAATTCTATGCTCCCTGAGTCGGAAGTCAAGAAGTTTGTGCGTAGCAACATACGCTATTGATATGTCGCTGATAAGACTACGTGTTTGTTACGCAAAGGTTACGATGTAAGTGCCTACACCCGAATACAATCCAGCCGATCCGGCCGTCCGGGCCGATCCCTTCCCGCTTTACCGGCGGCTTCAGGACGACGACCCCGCGCATTGGAGCCCGGCGCTGAAGGCGTGGGTCCTCACACGCTACGACGACGTCAAGGACGCCTGCCTGGACGACGCCATGTCGTCGGACCGCCTGCGCCCGTTTTTCGCCGCGCTGCCCTCCGCGGAAGCCGAGCGCGTCCGGGAGCTCATGCGCGTCCTCACGCTCTGGATGGTCTTTCGCGATCCTCCCGTCCATACGCGCCTTCGCCGGCTCGCCTCCAAGGTCTTCCACGCGCGGTCGATGCAGGCCCGGCGCCCCGCGGTGGAATCGCTCATCCAGTGGCTGCTCGCCGGGCTCGATGGGCGCGACGCCTTCGACTTCATCGCCGATTTCGCCGGGCCGCTTCCGGCCCTCGTGATCATGGACATGCTCGGCGTCCCGCGCGGCGAGCTCGAGCGGCTGAAGCGCCTTTCGGACGAAATGGCGCTCTTCATCGGCAGCACGCGCGAGGCCGCAGGCAAGTACTCGCGCGCGGAAGCGGCGACGCGGGAGATGGCGGCGCTCTTTCGCGAGCTGATTGCCGCGCGGCGCAGCGAGCCGCGCCCGGATCTCCTCAGCGAGCTCGTCCACGTGGAGGAGGGAGGCGAGCGGCTCTCCGAGGATGAGCTCGTCGCCACCTGCGTCATCCTGCTCTTCGCCGGCCACGAGACGACCACCCACCACCTCGCGAACGGCCTGCTCGCCCTGTTGTCCTTTCCCGCGCAGATGCAAAAGCTGCGGGAGGAGCCAGGTCTCTCCCCTGCGGCGGTGGAGGAGCTTCTTCGCTACGACGGGCCGATCGGTGCGCTCGTGAGGATCGTCATGCAGCCTCATCGCCTGCATGGGAAAGAGCTTCGGTCCGGCGATCGGGTCTTCCTCATTATGAACGCCGCCAACCGAGACCCGCGCGCCTACGAGGAGCCGGACCGATTGGACTTCGCTCGCCATGGGCCACCGCACCTCACCTTCGGCTTTGGGCCGCACTTGTGCTTGGGATTTCCGCTCGCGCGGCTCGAGGGCCAGCTCGCCCTGCCTGCCGTGCTCGCGCGCTGGCGCTCCATCGAGCTCGCGGATGGCACCCTCGAATGGCTCGACTCGATGGTCCTGCGCGGCATGATCCGCATGCCGGTGCGCGTGCGGGCATGAGGGAGGCCGAAGCGCAACACCTGCCCGCCGGCCTTTACTCGATCCTGGCCGGCCTGTGGCTCGCGTGGGGATTCAACTGGGCGGCCATCAAGATCGCGGTCTCCCAGGTCCCGCCGTGGACTTTCCGCACGCTATGCCTGGGCCTCGGCTCCGCGGTGCTCTTTGCAGTCCTGCGCGGATCGGGCCAGTCCCTTGTTGTTCCCAGGAGCCAATGGCGCCGCCTCGCGGTGCTCGCGTTCTTCAACATCACCTGCTGGAACCTCCTCGTAGCGTATGGCGTGAACATGATTCCCGCCGGGCGCGGCGCCATCCTCGCGTACATGATGCCGGCGTGGGCCATCCCGCTTTCCATCTGGCTGCTGGGCGAGCGCTTCACGCCGCGCAAGCTGGTTGGCCTCGCCCTCGGGCTGGGCGGGCTCGTCCTCCTGCTTGCCGATGCTTTTTCCGATCTTGGGCGCGCGCCCCTCGGGTCGTTCCTCGTCCTGGCCGCCTCGGTCTCCTGGGCCCTCGGCACCGTGCTGCAGAAGCGCTATCCCGTTTCGATGGCACCCGGGCCATACACCGCGTGGCTCATGTTCCTCGGCGGCGTGCCGATCTTCTTCGGCATGCTCGCCTTCGACGATCTCGCCGCGCTAAGGCAGGTCGAGGCCGGCCCGTGGATCGGCGTGGCCTACAACGTCTTCATCGCCTTTGCGTTCGCGCACTGGGCCTGGATCAAGATCGCGACCTCGGTTCCGGTGACGGTCTTCTCCCTCAGCATGCTCGTCATTCCGGTCGTCGGCGTCCTGAGCGGGATGCTCGTGCTCGGCGAGCGCCCAAGCTGGCAGGAATACGCGGCCCTCGCGCTCGTGCTCGGCTCGCTACTTACCGTCGTCGTTCCGGTGCGTCAGGCCCGGTAGCGCTCGAGCACGTCCCGGTCCGGATCCACGCCTAGCCCTGGCGCCTGCGGCACCGCCACCTCCGGCTTGCCGAAGAGCCCCGGATAGAGCGTGGCGTCTGCCCAGAGATAAAAAAGCTCGAAGCGCGCCTCCGGAGCGAGCGCCGCAATGAGATGGAGCGTGGCCACGGCGCCCGGTCCGAAGTAAGGCGAGTGGGGTGCGACGCGCGCCTTGCGTGCGCGCGCCAAATTTGTCACCTTGACGAATTCGCTCACGCCGCCCACCTTCGTGACGGAGGGCTGCACGTAGGTGAGCGCGGCAGCGTCCAGCATCGCCTCGAACTGGGTTGCATAGCAAAGGTTCTCGCCCGAGGCGATCGCGACGCCGCTTTGCGCCCCGGTGTCCCGCAAGCCAGCGAAGTCCTCCGGCGGGAAGACCGGCTCCTCGAGCCATTCCAGTTGATGAGGCGCAAAGCTCCGCGCAGCCGCAAGCGCGTCCGGCCGGTTCCATTCGCAGTTCACGTCCACCATCAGCGGCACGTTCGCGCCGAGCGCCTTTCGCGCGGCCGCCACCGCGGGCTCCGTGACCTCGTGCAGCTTGACCGCCTCGAAGCCCTGCGCGCGTGCATGCGAAGCAAACTGCGCGACCAGCGCCGGCTCGGCGTAGCGGAGGAGGCTCGCGTAGGCCGGCAGCTTCGCGGCACGGCTGCCGCCGAGGAGCGCGTGCAGCGGCTTGCCGGCTGCCTTCCCCGCAAGGTCCCAGAGGGCGATGTCGAGCCCGGAAAGCGCGTAGCACTGGATGCCCATGCGCCCGAAGATGTGCAGCTTCTTCTGGATCTTGGCGTTGAGGGCGTCGCGATCCAGCGCGTCGAGCCCGACCGCGAGCGGGGCGATCATGTCGCGAACCGCCGCCACCACGGCGGTGCGGCAGTGATAGGAGAACGCTTCGCCCCAACCGACCAGCCCGGCGTCGGTTTCCACGCGCACCAGGCAGAAGTCCAGGCGGCTGCCGGCGCCGATGCGGCCGCCGCGGCCTTCGCCAATGTGATAGGGGATGGAGAGCGGCAGCGCCTCGACGCGGGTGATCTTCATGGGAACGCGATGGTACGCCGCCGAGAAATCCGCGCAGGGTCCCAGTTGCGAACCGCGGCCTCCAGCGTGGCCGCCGAGCGCTGACCGAGGAACGCGAGCGCTTGCGGCAGGTCGGCTGGCGTTGCTTCCGGCGCGCCGGTCTGCTTCGAGAGCTTCTCGCCAGCGGCGTTCACCGCCGCCGGGACGTGAAGGTAGCGAGGCGTCGGATAGCCGAGCCTGCGCTGCAGGAAAATTTGTCTCGGCGTGGATTCGAGGAGGTCGGCGCCGCGCACCACGTCGGTCACGCCCTCGTCCGCGTCGTCGACGACGACTGCGAGCTGGTAGGTGAATTCGCCGCCGGGACGCGCGAGGACGAAGTCGCCGACTTCGGCGCCGACGTCCTGGCGGACCTCGCCTTGGACGCGATCCATGAAGGAGAGGGTCTCGCTGCCGTCGGTGCGTACCCGCAAGGCTCGCACGGCCTTCCCGGGGGCGGCGCCTTGCCGGCAAGTGCCGGGGTAGATCTGCGCGCCGTCGGGCGCGACCCCAGTCGACGAGTCGGCGATTTCCCGGCGGCTGCAGGCGCACCAGTAGGTCGAGGGTCGGAGCCGCTCGAGCGCGGCGGCGTAGGCGGCCGAACGCGTCGATTGAAATACCGGCTCGCCGTCCCAATATAAGCCGCACGAGCGAAGGGTTTCCAGTATCCGCTTCGACGCGCCCGGCACGACGCGCGGCCGGTCCACGTCTTCCATGCGCACGAGCCATTTGCCGCCGGAAGCGCGAGCGTCCAGCCAGCTCGCCAGCGCGGCGACGAGCGAGCCGAAATGGAGCGGCCCGGTAGGGGAAGGCGCGAACCGGCCGATGTACATCGCTGTCAAGGGTAATACACTGAGTCAACGAGAGAGAAAGGACGCCGTGGCCACCATCGACCTCACCAAGGAAAACTTCGAGCAGACGATCAACGGGAACCCGATGGTGCTCATCGACTTCTGGGCACCCTGGTGCGGGCCGTGCCGCGGCTTCGCGCCCGTGTACGAGAAGGCGGCCGAGGCGCATCCCGACATCGTCTTCGGCAAGGTGAACACCGACGAGCAGCAGGAGCTCGCCGGCGCCTTCGGCATCCGGTCCATCCCGACGCTCATGGTCTTCCGCGAGAAGGTGATCCTCTTCCAGCAGCCGGGCGCGCTGCCGGGCAACGCGCTCGAGCAGGTCATCGCCCAGGCGAAGGCCCTGGACATGGCGAAGGTCCACCAGGAAGTCGCCTCGCAGGCCTCGGGCGAAGCGCAAGGCTCGCGCTCGTGAACGAAATCCGCCGCGCCTCCGAGCGCGGGCACGCGAACCACGGCTGGCTCGACTCGTACCACAGCTTCTCCTTCGCCGACTACTACGATCCGGAGCACACCGGCTTCGGGCCGCTCCTCGTCATCAACGAAGACCGGGTAAAGCCCGGCTCCGGGTTCGGCACGCACGGCCATCGCGACATGGAAATCATCAGCTACGTCCTCGATGGCGCGCTTGCCCACCGCGACTCCATGGGCAACGGCTCCACCATCGTGCCCGGTGACGTGCAGCGCATGAGTGCCGGAACCGGCGTTCGCCACAGCGAGTACAACCACGATCCGGCCAAGGTCACGCATTTCCTGCAGATCTGGATCGAGCCGAGCGCCACCGGCCTCGCGCCGTCGTACGAGCAGAAGCACTTCGACGCTGCGGAGAAGCGCGGGCGCCTGCGGCTCATCGCGTCGCGCGACGGAGCTGAAGGATCGGTGAGGATTCACCAGCATGCCCGGGTCTACGCGGGGTTGTTCGATGGCGACGAACGCGCGAGGCTCGAGCTCGCCCCCGCGCGCAAGGCCTATGTCCATGTGGCACGCGGCCGCGCAATGGTGAACGGCCAGCTGCTTTCGGGGGGCGATGCGCTGAAGACCGACAGCGGCTTCGTCAACGTGGAACATGGCGAGGGCGCGGAAGTGCTGGTGTTCGATCTTTGAGCCGGGCTATCGGCGCGATGGAAAAACATCAATAGGCGGAGCCTCGGCCGGCCCCTAGACTCGAGCCTCCATAAGGAGGCAACAATGGCGATCAATACCGGCATCCGCGAGAAAGACAGGGCGACGATCGCGCAGGGACTCTCGCGCCTGCTTGCGGACACGTACCTTCTCTACCTGAAGACGCACAACTTCCATTGGAACGTCGAAGGGCCGATGTTCCAGACGCTGCACACGATGTTCATGGAGCAGTACACCGAGAGCTGGAATGCGGTGGACCTGATTGCCGAGCGAATCCGCTCGCTCGGCCACTATGCCCCGGGCACGTACAAGGAGTACCTGCGCTTGGGGAGTATCAAGGAGACGGATGGGCACCCCCGCGCCGAGCAGATGGTCAAGCTGCTCATCGAGGCGCAGGAGGCGGTCGTGCGCACGGCGCGCGGCGTCCTTCCCCTGGCGGAGAAGGCGAACGACCAGCCGACGCTGGATGTGCTGACGCAGCGCATGGACGTGCACGAGAAGAATGCCTGGATGCTGCGAAGCCTCCTGAAGAAGTAAGATGGCGGCCGCGATGGGCGGCACGCGGATCGAGAAGGACAGCTTCGGCGAGATCGAGGTCCCGGCGGACCGGCTCTGGGGCGCCCAGACCGAGCGCAGCCGGCGCTTCTTCCGCATTTCCGGCGAGCGCATGCCGCTTCCCGTCGTGCACGCCCTCGCGCGCATCAAGAAGGCCGCGGCCGAGGCGAACGCCGCCCTCGGATTGCTCAAGAACGAAAAGGCGCAGGCCATCCTGCAGGCCGCCGATGAGGTGCTCGCCGGCAAGCACGACGAGGAGTTTCCTCTCGTCGTCTGGCAGACGGGCTCCGGCACCCAGAGCAACATGAACGTGAACGAGGTGCTAGCGAACCGCGCCTCCGAGATCCTCGGCGGGCCGCGGGGCCAGAAGCGCCTCGTCCATCCGAACGACGACGTGAACATGGGGCAATCGTCGAACGACGTCTTCCCGACGGCGATGCATGTGGCGGCCGCGCTCGCCGTGCAGGACGTCCTCGCAGCGGCGGAAACCCTCAAGTCGACCCTACGCGCCAAGTCGGAGGCTTTCAGGTCGATCATCAAGATCGGCCGCACGCACCTCCAGGACGCGACGCCGCTCACGCTCGGCCAGGAGTTCTCGGGTTACGTCGCCCAGCTCGAACACGCGCAAGCTGCGCTTCGCTCGGCGCTGCCCGGCCTGCAGCAACTCGCGATCGGCGGCACGGCGGTGGGAACGGGCCTCAACACGCACCCCGAGTTCGCCGACCGCGTCTGCGCTTCGCTCTCGAGAGAGCTGCCGCTGCCTTTTTCGCCGGCGGCCAACAAGTTCGCCGCGCTCGCGGGCCATGAGGCGCTCGCTTTTGCGCACGGCGCGCTCAAGACGCTCGCCGCCGCGCTCTTCAAGATCGCGAGTGACATCCGGCTGCTCTCGTCCGGTCCGCGCTCGGGGCTGGGCGAGCTTCGAATCCCGGAGAACGAGCCGGGCAGCTCGATCATGCCCGGAAAGGTGAACCCGACGCAGGCGGAGGCGCTCACCATGTCGAGCGCCCAGGTGCTGGGCAACGACGTGTCGCTCAACATCGGCGCGGCCTCGGGCCACTTCGAGCTCAACGTGTTCAAGCCGCTCGTGATCCACAACTTCCTGCAGAGCGCGCGGCTCCTCGCCGACGGCGCGCGCTCCTTCGAGGAGCATTGCGCCCGCGGCATCGAGCCGAACGCCGCGCGCATCCGCGAGCTCCTCGAGCGCTCTCTCATGCTCGTCACGGCCCTCTCCCCGCACATCGGCTACGACAAGGCGGCCGAGATCGCCAAGAAGGCGCACAAGGACGGCACGACGCTGCGCGAGGCGGCGCTCGCGCTCGGCCATGTTTCGGCGGCCGACTTCGACCGCTGGGTGCGCGCCGAAGACATGGTCTGAATGCCGGTCGTCGCGCTCATCTCGGGTCGCGGCAGCAACATGCAGGCGCTCCTCGACGCGGGCATTCCGCTCGCCGCGGTGATCAGTAATCGTGCCGATGCGAAGGGCCTCGCAATAGCAGCGGCACGCGACGTCCCCACGGCGGTGGTCGAGCATCGCGCGTATGCGACCCGGGAGGCTTTTGACGCGGCGCTCGCTGCGGAGATCGATCGCTACGCGCCGCGCCTCGTCGTCCTTGCCGGTTTCATGCGGATCCTCACTCCGCGCTTCGTGGAGCGCTACGCCGGCCGGCTCATGAACATCCACCCGTCGCTGCTGCCGGACTTCCCTGGACTGGACACGCACGCACGCGCACTGGCCGCCGGCGCAAAGCGCCATGGTTGCACGGTGCACTTCGTCACGAGCGAGCTCGATCACGGCCCGATCGTGATCCAGGCCGAAGTGCCCGTTCTGCCGGGCGACACGGCCGATGCCCTGGAGGCTCGGGTCTTGCGAGAAGAGCACGTCATCTATCCCCGCGCGGTGAAGTGGTTCCTCGATGGCAGGCTCGATCTCCGGGACGGGAAGGTGCGCGTGAAAGGCGGCGATGCGCAGCTCGTTACTGCTCCTCGCTAGCCTCGCGTTTCCAGCCCTCGCCGGGCCGCCCGCGCACCTGGAGCTCGAGTGGGAGCTCTTGCGCGACGGCGCGACGATCGCCGCGGTCACGCATCGCGTGGACCTTTCCGCAGAGGGCAAATACGAAATCAGCGAGGCCTGGGCCGGCCGCGGGCTCTACAGGCTGCTCGGCCAGGCGAGGCGGGTAAGCCGCGGCGAAGTGAGGCCCGAAGGCCTTCGGCCGGCCGAATACACCGACGAGCGCACCGGCCGCGATCCGGAGCGCGCGAGCTTCGACTGGAGCCGCGGCACCGTCACGTATCAGTACAAGGGTCCTCCCGCGACCGTGCCGTTGCCGGCGCATGCGACCGACGAGTTGTGCGCGCTCTTCGGCTTTGCGTTTTCGCCGCCGCGCGAGCCGCTCGTCGAGCAGGACGTCGTGACCGGCCGCGGCATTTCGGACCGGATCTTCCGCAACGAAGGCCGCGAGAAGGTCAGCACGCCGGCGGGCGACTTCGACGCCATCAGGCTCGTCCGGCGGAAGGACAGCGGAGAGCGCGCGGAAATCTGGCTCGCCGCAGACCGCAGCTTCCTGCCGGTGCGCATTCTCCTCGTCGATCGCAATGGGACCCGGGTCGACCAGACGCTCCTCCGCGTCGCCACTACGCCGGCCAGGCCCTGAATTGTCGAAGGACGAACTCGAGCGCCCGCGTGTGACCCGGGCCATGATCGGCCTTGCGAGCGAGGCTACTGCCGCGCTCCTCGGGCTTGCGGGACCCGCGGACGAGACGCTGTCGCGGTACTTCCGCGCGCACCGGTCTCTCGGCCGCCGCGAGCGCGCCTTCGTGGCCGAAGCGGCCTATGCAGTGCTTCGCCGCCGGCGCTCGCTCGAGGCGGCTGCGCGCTCGTCCGAGCCCCGGGCGCTCGTGCTCTGCGCACTGGTTCGGATCCTCGGTTATTCGGCTCGCTCCCTGGACTCGGCGATCGCGCGGGAGGAGCTCGCCTTCGTCGCGCAGTTGAGATCCGTTTCGCTCGACAATCTCTCGCCTGCCGTGCGCGCCGACCTCCCCGACTGGCTCTGGGAAAGGTTGGTGGCCGAGCAGGGCGAGGAAGAAGCGGCCCGGATTGCAGCGGGCCTGCTGCAGCCTGCGCCGCTCGACCTGCGCGTCAACATTGCGCGCACGACCCGTGAGGAGGCGCTGCAGCGGCTTCGCGACGACGGCCTCCAGGCCGTGCCAACGCCGCATTCGCCTGCCGGCCTGCGCCTGCCTGGCAAGCCCGCGATCAACCGGCACCCGCTTTTCGTCGACGGGTTGATCGAGGTCCAGGACGAGGGCAGCCAGCTCCTCGCCTGGCTCGTCGCTCCGCGACGGGGAGAGATGATTGCGGACTACTGCGCCGGCGCAGGAGGCAAGACGCTCGCGCTTGCGATGCTCATGCGCGCGAGCGGACGAGTCTATGCGATGGATGTCTCGGCGAAGCGGCTCTCGGCGCTCTCGCCGCGCGCGGCGCGCGCGCGCGTCACGAGCATTCACCCGCTCGTCCTCTCCGGCGAAAACGACACGCGGGCGAAGCGCCTCGCCGGTAAGCTCGACCGCGTGCTCGTCGACGCGCCTTGCAGCGGCTTCGGGACGCTCCGACGAAACCCGGACCTCAAGTGGCGCCACGGCCCGGACGCCGTGCGCGAGCTCGCCGCCAAGCAGCAGGCGATCCTCCGCGCGGCTTCGCGCCTCGTGAAGCGCGGCGGCCGGCTCGTGTATGCGACCTGCAGCATCCTGCGCGAGGAAAACGAAGCGGTCGTGGATGCGTTCGTCGCGGCGCATCCGCAGTTCGCGCCGGAATCGTGCGGCGATCTTCTCTCCGCCCAGAAGATCGCGATGGAAGCCGGGGAACGGCTTCGCCTCTGGCCGCACGTGCACGGGACCGACGGGTTCTTCGCTGCGGCGTTCAGGAGGGAAACCTAGCAGTCATTCGCCTTTGCTATATTCGGGCCGGTGCGCCTCGTCGTCGGATTGCTGTGGCTCGCGCTCGCCTTGCAATCCGCCGTGGCGGAGGAGCAGGTGTTCGAGGCGCGCGGGCAGGCAACCTACCTGTGGCAATACCACCCGTCCTTCGGGGCTCCGTATAGCGGTACCAACAGCCTCCTGCCGGTCCGCGAACGCGGCTACACATTCACATCGACGCTGTTCCTCGGCGCTCGCTCGGGCGACACGGAGCTTTATTTCAACCCGGAGTTCGTGCGGGCTTTCGCCTTTTCGGACCTGCATGGCCTGGGCGGGCTTTCCAACGGCGAAAACCAGCGCGGCGCAGGCCCGACGCTGCGGGGCTACCGCGCGCGGCTCTTCGTACGCCAGACCTGGAACGTTTCCGGAGAGCGCGAGGAGCAGGCGTCGGAGCCCAATCAGGTCAAGGCGAGCTACGCGCCGGAGCGATTCGTCCTCACCGCAGGAAACCTCTCCGTGCTCGACGTCTTCGACGCCATGGACTACAGCCACGATCCGCGCACGCAGTTCATGAATTGGTCGGGGTTGACGTACGGCGCCTTCGACTATGCCGCCGACGCGCGCGGCTATACGTGGGGCGCCGCACTCGAATACATCCATCCGAAGTGGCAGGCTCGCGTAGGGCGCTTCCTCGTGCCGGTGGAATCGAACGGCATCCGCCTCGAATGGTCCTTTCTCAAGCGCTACTCGGATGTCGCGGAGCTCGAGCTTCCCTACAAGCTCGGCGAGCGGTCCGGCATCTTCCGCGTGCTGGGCTTCCAGAATCGCGTGACCGCCGGATCCTTCGACGAGGCGGTGGCCGTGGCGCCGGCGGGCGCGGCGCCGGACGTGGCCAACGTTCGCCGGGCGCAGACCAAGCGGGGCATCGGCGTAAGCACGCAGATCGAGGCGACCGATGACGTCGGTGCCTACGTGCGCGCCGGGTGGAGCGACGGGCGCACCGAGGAATTCATGTTCACGGAAATCGACCGCTCGCTCGCGGCCGGCGTCCTCGTGAAAGGCACTTCCTGGGGCCGGCCGGAGGACAAGCTCGGGTTCGCGGGCTATGTGAACGGCCTTTCCCGCGCCCACCGGGATTACCTCGCAGCCGGCGGCCTTGGATTCTTCCTCGGCGACGGCCGCCTGAACTATGCGACGGAGCGGATCGCGGAAACGTTCTACAGCCTCGGCGTGAACAAGTACTGGAGCGTGTCGCTCGGCTACCAGCGCATCGGGAACCCCGGATACAACCGCGACCGCGGGCCGGTGGACGTCCTTACGCTACGCTTGCACGTCGAGATTTGAGGCCATGCGGGAACATGCGGGCGCCCGGAATGTCCCAAAAAAGCCCTTTGTTGATCCGCATTTATATTCTTTGCCGATGAGCCGACCCGCTTCGCGTAGAATGCCCCGGCCTTCCCCATAAAACGATATCAAGGGGCCGCAACCACACATGATCTTCTCCGGTTTCATCGAACTTCCCTGGTGGGGCTACGTCCTCGCGGCGCTTGCCCTGACGCACGTGACCATCGCCGGGGTGACCATCTACCTGCACCGATGCCAGGCGCACCGGGCGCTCGACCTGCACCCCATCGTGTCGCATTTCTTCCGCTTCTGGCTCTGGATGACCACGGGCATGGTCACCAAGGAGTGGGCCGCGATCCACCGCAAGCACCATGCGAAGTGCGAGACCCCCGAGGACCCGCACAGCCCGCAGGTCTACGGCATCAACCGGGTGCTCTGGCTGGGCGTGTTCCTCTACGTGAAGGAGGCGTTCAACCGCGAGACGCTCGAGCGCTACGGCCACGGCACGCCGGACGACTGGATCGAGCGCAAGCTCTACTCGAAGCACTCCTACGTCGGGATTTTCTCGCTCTTGGCCGCTTACCTGTTCATCTTCGGCGTCGTCCCGGGCGTGCTGATCTGGCTCACGCAGGTCGCCTGGATCCCCTTCTGGGCCGCGGGCGTCATCAACGGCGTCGGCCACTATTTCGGCTATCGCAACTACGACGTGTCCGATGCCAGCACCAACATCGTTCCCTGGGGCATCCTCATCGGCGGGGAAGAGTTGCACAACAACCACCACGCCTTTGCTTCGTCGGCCAAGCTGTCCTCCAAGTGGTACGAGTTCGACATCGGCTGGATGTACATCCGCATCCTCGAAGCGTTGGGCCTTGCCACGGTGAAGAAGGTGGCGCCCAAGCCGCGATTCGCTGCGCCGAAGGAGGCTGCCGACCTCGAAACGCTCCACGCGGTGATCGCCAACCGCTACGACGTGCTTTCCCGCTACGCGAAGTCCGTGCGTGCGACCTACCGCGCGGAGCTGAGCCGCCTGCGCGAGTGGTCTCCGCGCGACGCCGAGATGCTCAGGTCCTTCCGCCGCGCTCTTTTGCGCGGGCAGCAACTCGCCGATGCGGAAGGCCACCGGATGTCCGAGGCGCTCAAGCACTCGCGAGCCCTCGAAGTCGCGGTGCACATGCGCGACGAGCTGGTGAAGCTCTGGGATCGCTCGAGCGCTTCCAAGGAGCAGCTCCTGCGCCAGCTCCAGGACTGGTGCCGCCGCGCGGAAGCGAGCGGAGTGCCGCCGCTCGTGGACTTCTCGCAGCGGCTGCGCTCGTACGCCTAGGCGAGCATCCTGAATGAAAAAAGGCCCGCGCGAGCGGGCCTTTTTGTTTGGTCTTGCCCTCCGCCCTACTTCAGCTTGCCTTCCTTGTAGAGGACGTGCTTGCGCGCCTTGGGATCGTACTTCTTGATCTCCAGCTTGTCGGGCGTGGTGCGCTTGTTCTTCGTCGTGGTGTAGAAGTGGCCGGTGCCGGCCGAGGACTCGAGCTTGATTTTCTCGCGCATGGTTGCTCCCTCAGGCCGCCTTGCGGCGGGCCTTGGCCTTCGCCTCGATCTCGGCGAGCACGGCCTCGACGCCCAGTTTGTCGATGCGCCGCAGGCCGGCCGTGGACACGCGCAGGCGCACCCACCGGTTCTGGCTCTCGACCCAGAACCGGCGGTAATGCAGGTTGGGCTCGAACGTGCGGATGGTCTTGTTGTTCGCGTGGGACACGTAGTGGCCCTTGATCGGCTTCTTGCCGGTCACCTGGCAGACGCGGGGCATTGCGGACTCCGGGATTGCGAAAAGGGGCGGATTATACAGCCATTTTTCGCCTAGAGGAGCCCTCGCTCCGCGAAGGAGATGGACTGCGATCCTGCGACGACGAAGTGGTCGAGCACCTTCACGTCGACGAGCGCGAGCGCGTCCCGGAGATTGCGCGTGAGGAGCTCGTCCGCCTGGCTCGGCTGCGCGGCCCCGGAAGGATGGTTGTGGGCGAAGATCACCGCCGCCGCGTTGCGCGCCAGTGCCGCCTTCACGATCTCTCGCGGATAGACGCTCGTCTGGGTGAGCGTGCCGCGAAAGGGCTCCTCCACCGCGAGGACGCGATGCTGCGCGTCGAGCCAGAGGCACACGAAGACTTCGTGCGGCCGTGCCTTGAGCGTTAGGCGAAGATAGTCTCGCACCGCGCCAGGTGAAGTGAGCGCCGCTCCGGCGGCGAGGGATTCCTTGAGCGAGCGCCTGGCGAGCTCGATCGCCGCGGCAAGTTGCGCGCGCTTCGCGGCGCCCAGGCCTTTCACCGCGCCGAGCAGCCCCTGGCCGTCGAGCAGGCCCGCAATGCCGCCGAATCGGGCGAGCAGCTCGCGCGCGAGGTCCACGGCGGTCTTGCCGCGAGTTCCCGTGCGGAGCAGGACCGCCACGAGTTCCGCATCGCTGAGGCTCGCCGCTCCCGCCGCGAGCAGCCTTTCGCGCGGCCGTTCGGCGGCCGGCCAGTCGGAGATGCCCAAGGTGGCTTTCCTTTAAAATCCTCTCTCCTTAACGGCGGGACTCCGCATCCGGATGACGCCATGACGACCACGCCCCTCAAGGGAAGGAAGATCCTGCTCGGCATTACCGGCGGTATCGCGGCCTACAAGGCGGCGGAGCTCGTCCGCCTGCTGAAGAAGGAAGGCGCCGACGTGCGCGTGGCCATGACGGAGGCTGCGGCGCATTTCGTCACACCGGTCACCTTGCAGGCTCTTTCCGGCGCGGCGGTCTGGACCGACCTATGGGACAGCCGCGTTGCCGACGGCATGGGGCACATCGAGCTCTCCCGGGACCGGGAGATCATCTTGGTTGCGCCGGCCTCCGCGGACTTCATGGCCAAGCTTGCGCACGGGCTCGCCGACGACCTGCTCTCGACGCTCTGCCTCGCTCGCCGCTGCCCGCTCATGCTCGCGCCCGCGATGAACGTCGAGATGTGGCAGAACCCGGCAACGCAGCGCAACGTCGCGGCCCTCTACGAGGATGACGTCCTCTTCGCCGGGCCGGCGGCGGGCGACCAGGCCTGCGGCGAGACCGGGCTCGGCCGGATGGAGGACCCCGCGGATATCCTCGAGGAGCTCGAGGCGTTCTTCCAGCCCAAGCGCCTCGCCGGCAAGCGGATCGTGGTCACTGCAGGTCCCACCGAAGAGCCGGTCGACCCCGTGCGGATGCTCACCAACGCGAGCTCGGGAAAGATGGGCTACGCGGTCGCCCGCGCCGCGCGCGAGGCCGGGGCCGAAGTCACGCTCGTGAGCGGCCCGGTCGCGCTCCCGACGCCACCCGGGGTCTCGCGCGTGAACGTGCGCACGGCGGCGGAGATGTTCGAGGCGGTGAAGAAGTCCGCGAAGTCCTGCGATGTATTCATCTCCGTCGCGGCGGTTGCCGACTATCGCGTCAAGAACCCTTCCGGGCAGAAGCTTAAGAAGGCGAACGGCAAGGACCTTTCGCTGCAGCTCGAGGAGAACCCGGACATCCTCGCCTGGGTCGCTTCGCTGCCGAAGGCGCCGTTCTGCGTCGGCTTCGCTGCGGAGAGCGAGAAGCTCCTGCAAAATGCGAAGGAAAAGCGCGCGAGGAAGAAAGTCCCGCTGCTCGCGGCCAACCTCGCGCAGGATGGGCTGGGCGGCGAGGACAACGCGATCGTACTGCTCGACGAGCGTGGCGAGCACGACCTCGGCCGCGGCCCGAAGATCGAGCTGGCGAGGAAGCTCCTCGAGCACGTCGCCGGCATGCTGAAGGGATGATGAGGAAGCTCCAGGTCAAGATCCTCGACGAGAGGATCCGCGGCATGCTGCCGCACTACGCGAGCGCCGGCGCGGCGGGACTCGACCTCCGCGCCTGCATCGAGGGCGAGCTCGCCCTCGTCCCCGGCGAGTCGCAGCTCGTCTCCTCCGGGATCGCGATCCATATCGGCGATCCGGGGTACGCGGCGATGGTCCTGCCTCGCTCGGGCCTTGGCGCGAAGAGCGGCATCGTCCTGGGCAACCTCGTCGGGCTGATCGACTCCGACTACCAGGGTCCGCTGATGGTTTCGCTCTGGAACCGCGGCCAGGCGAAATTCACGATCCAGCCGCTCGACCGCATTGCCCAGCTCGTGATCGTGCCGGTGCTTCAGGTGGAGTTCCAGGTGGTCGAGGAATTCGCCGCGAGCCATCGCGGCGCGGGCGGCTTCGGCTCCACGGGCCGCTGAACCCGCGACCGGCGGCCACGCCGGCTAGGTGAGCATGTCGTCCCAGATGTTTCTCGCCCAGCTCCACGCATAGGTCGCTTCGCGCTCGCTTCGCGCCGCGGAGATTCCGTTCGAACCCGGCGCGATCGTCACGGTCTTCTCCCGGTCGTTCCAGCGGTGGACGGACGCCACGTGGATCGCCTCGCTTTCGGAGACGAAGCTGTAGCAGGCGCTCGCCAGCACCGGATCCGGATTCGGCGCGCGGTCCGAGAGGAGGTCGATGATGGCCGCGGCGCAGAGCTTGCCGTGCTGGTTCGCCATGTGCCCGGCCTTCGCCATGGCCGGCGCCGCGAGCGTCGCATCGCCGAGCACATGCACGCCGGGCACGGCGGTGGACTCCATCGTGCGCCAGTCGACGTTGCACCAGCGCTGGTTGTGCGTGATGAGGCCGGTCGCCCCGGCGATCGCCGCCGCCCGCTGCGGCGGGATCACGTTCAGCACGTCGCCCTTCGCTTCGTCGAGCTCGAGCTTCAGCGTGCGGCTGCCCGCGTCGACCCCGACGGCGAGCGAGTTGGGCTGGTAGTCGATCATTCCGCGGTAGAGCTCCTCCCACGCGCGGCGGAAGAGCGGCGCCTTGGACGTGATGTCCGGATTGGCGTCGAACACCAGCACCTTCGAGCGCGGCTTCGCCTTCCTGAAGTACGAAGCGACCTGGCAGGCGCGCTCGTACGGCCCGGGCGGGCAGCGATAGGGGGCAAGCGGGATGGAAAGGACGAAGACGCCGCCGTCCGGCATCTCCTCGACCTGCCGCCGGAGCGCGAGCGTTTCGGGCCCGGCCTTCCAGGCGGCGAGCACGCGGCCGGAGGCGGACGCCGCCTCGTAGCCCGCCATCTCCGCGAGGATGAACTCCACGCCCGGCGAGACGACGAGGCGGTCGTACGTCAATTCGGCGCCGCCGCGCAGGCGAACGGATCGGCGCCGTGCATCGATCGCCGATGCCGCATCGCGCACGATGCGTACGCCGCGGCTCGCGAGGCCGTCGTAGCGCCGGCTGATGTCCGCAATGGACGCATGGCCCCCGACCACGAGGTTGGAGAGGGGGCACGAGACGAACGCTTCGCCCGGTTCCACGAGGGTGACGTCGATCACGGGTTCCCAGAGCTTGAGGTACTTCGCGGCCGTTGCGCCGCCGTAACCGCCGCCGATGACCACGACGCGCGCGCCCTTGGCCGCTGAGCGCGCCGGCTGCGCGGGCCGCGCGAGTGCGCCGGCAGCAGCGAAAGCGAGGAACCGGCGGCGATTCATGGTTTCTGCGCGGCGAAGAACGCGGCCATGCGCTCGACCTCGCCCGCGGAATAGCCGCGCGCCAGCTGCTGCATCACCGTC
>JAFAGU010000263.1 GCA_019237595.1 Betaproteobacteria bacterium
CGACGACCGTGCTGGCCACGCAAGTTCGACAGAAGGACGGGGTGTTCTACTTCGTCGCCTATCCGGCGGAGGATTTGCTGGAGAAGGTGCGCTTCATCAGCCGCTTCTACGGCGAAGGCGAGCAGATCGCGCCGAGCCGGGTCTCCGAGGACGACGACATCGCCCAGTTCATCTCGCGGATCGAGCGCAGCGACAGCGCTTTCCAGCGCTCGGTCTCCAAGGGCAAGGTCCGGCAGCTGAAGAACTTCTACGAGACCGCCGTCTCCCAGCCCCCGATCCCGGGCACGGTGCTCCTCTTCACCTCCGAGCGGCTCAATTTCCGCTCGAGCGGCGAGGGCGGCCAGGGCAGCATCAGCGAGCCGTCGTCCAAGTTCCTCATCATCGACGGCCAGCACCGACTCGCGGCGCTGCGCTTCTACCTGCACGAGCGCCCGGACGACGCGGCGACGATCAACGTGCCCTGCATCATCTTCGACGGCCGAAGCGAAGACTTCGCCACCGAGATGTTCGTCATCATCAATTCCACGCCGACGCGCATCAACAAGAGCCACCTCGTCGACCTCTACGAGCATGTCTCGTTCGCCGCGCCGGACCGCAAGTTTGCCGCCCGCCTGGTCGAGAAGCTCTACAGCGAGGGGGACAGCCCGCTGCGCTACAGGATCAACCGCCTGGGCGGGCGCAGCCAGCGCGACAAGTGGGTGCTGCAGGCCGAGCTCTTCAACGAGCTCCACCGGTGGGTCCGGGGCCGCTGGCGCTCCATCCAGCTCGCCGGCGGCAGCTCGAAGGAAGTGCCGCGCTACTACGGCATCGTCCGGGACTTCTTCAAGGCGGCGCGCGCCGTGTTCGGCGACGCGGTCTGGGGGAAGGAAAACTACATGGTCACGAAGCCCGTCACCATCAAGGCCATGGTGCGCGTGTGCGCGGACCTCTCCCGCGATGACGCCGAGCCCGAGTCCGGCCGCCTGGCTCGCTGGGAGCAGCGCCTCGCGCCGTGGGGCGAGCTGGCGCGGCAGTTCAGGGAAGAAGGCTTCTACGAGCGCTTCCCGGCCAAGGGCGAGGTCGAGCGGGTGGCTCGCATCCACAAGGACCTCGCCAAGGCCGCCGGCATCGAGACCGGCAAGAAGTAGCGCCTAAGTCCTAGGCCGCCGCGAGGCGGTCGATTTCAGCTGCAGAGAAGCCAAGCTCCGCGAGAATGCCTCGCGTGTGCTCGCCTACGGCCGGGATCGGGTCCATGCGCGGCTCGAAGCCGTCGAGGTTGAACGGCGGCTTCATCGCCCGGACCGGCCCGGCGGACGAGCCGACTTCCGTCCATCGGCCCCGCGCCTCGAGCTGCGGATGGCCCCAGAATCCGGCCATGTCGTTCAGGCGCGCATTGGCGATCTCCGCCTGCTCGAGCCTCTCCAGGACCTCCGAAGTCTTGAGGCGCGAGAACACTTTTTCGATTCTCGCGTGCAGCTCGTCGCGATTCTTGAGCCGCGCGGGCGACGAGCGGAAGCGCTCGTCGTCGGCCAGCGCTTCTTCCTTCAGGACGAGCGAGCAGAAGCGCCGGAATTCGCGCTCGTTCTGCACGCTGAGGAAGACCGTCCCTCCGTCGCCGGCCTTGAAGGGCCCGTAGGGAACGATGGTCGCGTGGTAGGCGCCCGACCGAGGCGGCGCAGCGCCGCCATAGGCTGCGAAGTAGGCCGGGAAGCCCATCCACTCGCCCAGCGCCTCGAGCATGGTGATGTCGAGCGTCGCGCCTTCGCCCGTGCGCTCGCGGCGCAAGAGCGCCGCGAGGATGGACGAGAAGGCATACATGCCGGCCGCGATGTCGGCCGCCGGAATGCCGGCCTTCGAGGGCGCCTCCGCCGTGCCGGTCACCGAGAGAAGTCCCGCCTCGCATTGGACGAGCAGGTCGTAGGCCTTCTTGCTCGCGTACGGGCCGGCAGGTCCATACCCCGAAATGCCGCACCAGACGAGGCGGGGATGCCTGCTTCGCAGCGAAGGACCCACGCCCAGCCGGTCGGCGGCGCCGGGGGCGAGGTTCTGGAGGAACACGTCTGCCCTGGCAACGAGCCGCGCCAGCACTTCGGC
>JAFAGU010000330.1 GCA_019237595.1 Betaproteobacteria bacterium
CTGCCGGAAGCGACGGCGCATCTCCTCATCGCTTCCGTCCTTTCCGCGCCGGCGGCGCTCGTCATCGCCTTCGTCATGGTGCCGCCGGCCGGCGCGACCGGCGGCGCGCTCGACTGGCGCTCGGAAGCGTCGGGGAGCATGGATGCGCTCACGCGCGGAACGCTCGAAGGCGCGCAGCTCCTCGTGAACATCGTCGCGATGCTCGTGGTCTTCGTCGCGCTGGTCGCGCTAGTGAACCTCGCGCTCACGCCTTATACGCTGCAAGGCGCGCTCGGCGCGGCGCTCGCGCCGCTCGCCTGGCTGGCGGGCGTGCCATGGGGAGAGGCGCGCGCTGCGGGCGCCTTGCTCGGCACGAAGACCGTGCTGAACGAGCTTGTCGCCTATGTCGAGCTCGCGCGCTCCGCGGAGCTCTCGGAGCGCAGCCGCGTGCTCCTGACCTACGCGCTGTGCGGCTTCGCCAATTTCGGCAGCCTCGGCATCATGATCGGCGGCCTGGGCACCATGTGCCCCGAGCGGCGCGGCGAAGTCGTGTCGCTCGGCCTGAAATCGATCGTTGCCGGCACTCTCGCCACGTGCCTCATCGCTGCGGTCGTGTCGCTCATCCTCTAGCTGCGGGCCCGTTTTTCTTGTAGTGCCCCTACTACAAGAGGATCACGCTTTCGAGGATAGCGGCTGTCGTTGGCCGGCCCTAGCATGGGCCGGCCATGAAACCGGACGTCATGGACCAGCTGCGCGAAGCGCGCGATTTCTATTCCCTGACCAAGACCGTGCTGGCCCTCTGCGAGCCGTATGGGCCGGTGCATGCGTTCAGGCTCGTCCACAACCGCGGCGCCTCGCGCGTGGCCTGCTTCGTCGAGCTCGAAGCCACCAAGCAGCAGCCGCTCCTCGCGCGCGCGCTCGGGTGCCGGATGGTGAACGGCGCCGTCTGGCTCGAGGTGCCCGTGGGGCGCGACTTTCCCCAGGCGGGAGAGTTCGCGCCGCTGCCCGAGCGCGTCGATCACGCCGAGCTCGGCCGCATCGCCGCCCCCTCGCTCAACGGGTGAACGAGCCGCGGTCGACCCCTTTCCCCCCCTTGCATACGCACCTCCCTCCCTTCGTGCGTATGTAGGCATCTGACCCCGGTCCCCCACCGGGGTCTTTTTTTGCCCATGAATCCATACCGCGCGAGCCTGCTCTTCATCGCCCCCGAGTGCGCACCGCTCGTGAAGACCGGCGGCCTTGGCGACGTGTGCGCGGCGCTTCCGCCTGCGCTGCGCGCCCTCGGCATCGATGCGCGCGTGCTCATGCCCGGGTACCGCAACGTGCTGCATGGCGTCTCCTCGAGGCGCGTCGGCCGCGCGAGGCTGCTGGGCCGCGACGTCGAGCTCCTGGAGGCGCGGCTCGAGGATGTTCCGCTGCTCGTGCTGGATTGCCCGGCGCTCTACGACCGCCCGGGCGGCCCTTACCAGGACGAGCGAGGGGCCGACTGGCCCGACAACGACGAGCGCTTTGCCGTGCTTTCGAGGGCGGCCGCGCTCCTCGCGACGGGCGCCTCGCCGCTCGAGTGGCGGCCGGAGCTCGTGCATTGCAACGACTGGCAGTCGGCGCTCGTGCCCGTGTATCTCGCGCTGGAATCGCAGCCGGCGCGGCCGCGGACGATCCTCACGATCCATAACCTCGCGTTCCAGGGAAACTTCGACGCAGGCGCGCTCGAGCGCGCGGGCCTGCCCGCGAGCCTCCACACCGTCGAGGGGCTCGAGTTCTACGGAAAGGTCTCCTTCCTGAAGGGCGGGCTCCTCCATGCGGATGCCCTCACCACCGTGAGCCCGACGTACGCGCGCGAGATCCAGCATGCCGGGCAGGGCTGCGGGATGGAAGGCGTGCTCTCGCGGCGAAGCGCGGACCTGCATGGCATCCTCAACGGCATCGACGAGCGCGTCTGGGATCCGGCGAGAGACCCTCACCTTGCGGCGCGCTACGCGCACGGCGATCTCGAGGGCAAGCGCGCCAACAAGGCGGCGCTGCAGGCCCGCATGGGCCTCGATGCCGATGCGTCGGTCCCGTTGTTCGGCTGCGTGGGGCGGATGACGGAGCAGAAGGGAACCGACCTCATCATCGAGGCGGGCGGCGAGCTTGCCCGGCTAGGCCAGCTCGCGATCGTGGGCGCCGGCTCGCCCGCGCTCCAAGAAGCGGCGCGCGCTCTCGCCGCGCGTCATCCGGGCCGGATCGCCGTGCACGTCGGCTTCAGCGAGCCGCTCGCACACCTGGTGGAGGCGGGCGCCGACCTCTTCCTCATGCCCTCGCGCTACGAGCCCTGCGGGCTCAACCAGATGTACAGCCAGCGCTACGGAACGCCGCCGATCGCGCGCGCGACCGGCGGCCTCTCGGACACGATCGTCGAAGGCGCGACCGGATTTCTCTTCGGGCCGGCGAGCGCGGCCGCGCTCGTGGAGGCGGCGAGGCGCGCGCTCGCGTGCTATGCCGACGGCGCGGCGTGGCGGCGCATCCAGCTCGCCGGCATGTCGCGCGACTTCAGCTGGGGCGCAGCGGCTCGTCGTTACGCCGATCTTTACCGGAAGCTCGCCATACCGCAGCCGGCGTGAGGGCCGGAGGGGAGGCTTCCGCGAGCTCCTCGGCTTCCACCGAGGAGGCGGCGTCGCGCCAGTCGCGCAGCTTCGCGAGCAGCGCGGCATCGTGCTCGCCGCGCAGCGGCCAGCGCCGGTTCCAGAGATTGAAGCGCGGGCGGCTTCCCATCGCGTCCTGCTGGGCGGCGGCGAGCGCCGTGAGCGTGCCGACGTCCCGCCAGTAGGCGCGTTCCTCGAAAGGCTGCACGCCCGGGACGTGGTTCGTGGCGAAGTCGTAGGCGTAGAGGCTCGAGCTCCTCGCGACGCGAGGCAGCACGTCGCGGCCGAAATCGGTCTCGCCGAGCCGGCGCGCCTCGGCGAGCATGCGATCGAGCGCCTTCGGCTGGAAGAGGTAGTTGCCCATCGAGGCGAAGGCGCGCGCCGGATCGCCCGGGATGCACGCCGGCATGCGGGGCTTCTCCCGGAACTCGAGGATGCGCCCGTCCCTTGCGGTCGACATGACGCCGAAGGAGCTCGCCTGGTCGATCGGCACGCCGAGCGCGGCGACGGTCGCATCCGCCGCGCGCTCGGCGTGGAACGCCGCCATCTGGCGCACGTCCATGCGGTACACGTGGTCGGCGGCAAACACCGCCACGACATCGGGCCGGTGGGCGTGCACGACGTCGAGGTATTGGTACACGGCGTCGGCTGTTCCCTTGAAACGCCCGCCGAGCGTATTCGTCCGGGGCAGCAGCACCTTGATGGTTCCCGAGCTCGCCGCGAACCAGGGCGCCCATGCGCGCTCGATGTGCTCGATCAGCGAGGCCGGCTTGTACTGCGCGAGCACGTATACGTTGTGGATGCGCGAGTTGGCGAGGTTGCTCAGGACGAAGTCGACGATGCGATAGCCGTTCGCGAACGCGAGCGCCGGCTTCGCGTGCTCGGCGGTCAGCGGATAGAGGCGGCTTCCTTCTCCGCCGGCGAGGACGAGAGCCACGATATTCATGGTTGCAGGAACCTTTGTGTAGGTGTTGGCTGGTTTGTGCGCGCATCGTGCGAGCGACACGCGACATGGATGGTAGAGAGTCGTAGCAGTCCGCACTATCAGCCGGACTGGATTCCGCATGTAGCGTCGACCTGACCAAAAGTAGTGACGCTGCGACAGCAGTTTCAGGCGCGCGCGATACCGGCCGAGCGGCGCGTTTCTTAGGATGAGTCGGCCCCCATCCGGGAGACCCGGCCATGGCCGCCTCGCGCTCTTCCCGTTCCACTGCGTTCCTCGCCGCCGCCCTCGCGCTCGCTGCCGCGGGCTTCTTCGCTGGGCCGCCGCCTGCGTCCGCGCCCGCGCTGCCCGCGTCGCCTTCCCTGCGGGCGGCCGAGGGGGAAGGCTTGTCGGCCTCGGCCGGATCCGCCGTGGAAACGGTGGTGCCTTCACCGGAAAGCGAGCAACGCACGCTCGCCGCGCACCTCGCCAAGCGCTATTTCATCGTCCGGAGCTCGGCGGAGCGCTGGGTCGCATCGGCCTACGACGCTGCGGCGCTCGCCGGGCTGGATCCTCTCCTGGTCCTCGCGGTCATCTCCGTCGAATCGGGCTTCGACCCGCTCGCCGAGAGCGCGATGGGCGCGAAGGGCCTCATGCAGATCATTCCGCGCCTGCACCGGGACAAGCTCGACCCGCTCGGCGGGGACGAGGCCGTCCTCGATCCGGAAGCCAACATCCGGGTCGGCACGCGCATCCTCCAGGACTGCCTGGATCGCACGGGCACGCTCGAGGCGGGCCTGCAGTCCTACAACGGCGCGCTCTGGGATTCCTCGGCGCAATACGCGCAGAAGGTCCTTGCCGAGCGCTTGCGCCTGGAGCGGGCTTTGCGCGCTGCTGCGCACGCCGATGCCCTGGCCGCGCGGGAAGGAGGCTGACCCCATGAGATGTGCTTCTTGCCGCTTCTTCCTGCCTGTCCTCATGCTCGCCCTGCTGCCCGCTGCGTTCGCGCGCGCCGAGCCGGTGAGCGGCGCCGATGCGGCGGAGATCCGCGCCGTGATCTACCGGCAGATCGACGCCTTCAAGCGCGACGACGCCCAGGGCGCGTTCGCGCTCGTTTCCCCGGCGGTTCGCGAGGCCTTCGGCACGCCGCAGAAATTCCTCGCGGTCGTGCGCATGGCCTATCGCGCCGTCTACCGGCCTGCCGCGGTCGTGTTCATGGACATGCTGATCCTGGGTGACGAGGTCGTGCAGCAGGTGCAGGTTACCGATCGGGGCGGACAGGTCTGGATCGCCTATTACGGGATGCAGCGGCAGCCCGACGGCAGCTGGCGAACCAACGGCTGCCGCCTCGCGCAGCCGGTGAGAATCATCCCGGCATAAGCTTGGGGCGTGGAAGCCCCCGCCCGCGCGAGCGTCACGCCGAGCGCCGTGCTGCGCGGAAGGCCCGCGCCGCTCGGCGCGACGTGGGACGGCTCCGGCGTCAACTTCGCCCTCTACTCCGAGCACGCCGAGCGCGTCGAGCTCTGCCTCTTCGACGCCAAGGGCCGCCGCGAGCTCGAGCGCCTTGCCTTACCCGAGCGCACGGGCTTCGTCTGGCACGGCTATCTTCCGGAAGCGCGCCCGGGCCTCGCCTACGCGTATCGCGTGCACGGGCCGGCCGGCCCTGAGCACCGCTTCAATCCGCAGCGCACCCTGCTTGATCCCTACGCGCTCCTCGTCCGCGGCCCGATCGGCTCGGGCCACGGCCGCGGCGTCGTGGTGGATTCGGCCTTCAGCTGGGACGACGATCGCCCGCCGAGAACGCCGTGGACGGACACGGTCCTCTATGAAGCGCACGTCCGCGGCCTCACGATGCTCCATCCGGACGTGCCCGAGCAGCTGCGCGGCACGTACGCGGCGCTCGGCTCGCCGCCAGTCATCGAGCACCTGCGGCGCCTGGGCGTCACGGCGCTCGAGCTCATGCCGGTCCACGCGTTCGTCGACGAGCGGCGGCTCGTTCAGGCCGGGCTGCGCAACTATTGGGGCTACAACAGCATCGCGTTCTTCTCGCCCGAGCCGCGCTATGGCGCGACCGGCGGCCTGGGCGAGTTCAAGACGATGGTGAAGCAGCTCCACGCCGCGGGCATCGAAGTGATCCTCGACGTCGTCTACAACCACACGGGAGAAGGCGACCACCAGGGCCCGATGCTTTCCTTCCGCGGCATCGACAACGCGGTCTACTACCGCCTGGAGCCTTCCGACCCGCGGCGCTACGTCAACCTCACGGGCACCGGCAACACGCTCAACGTGCATCACCCGGCGGTGCTGCGCCTCGTCCTCGACAGCCTGCGCTACTGGGTGAGCGAGATGCACGTGGACGGCTTCCGATTCGACCTCGCGCCGGCGCTCGCGCGCGGCGAGCACGCGTTCGAGCCGCGCGGGGCTTTCCTGCAGGCGATCTATCAGGATCCGCTCCTCTCGCAGGCGAAGCTCATCGCCGAGCCGTGGGACCTCGGCGAAGGCGGCTACCGGCTGGGCGGCTTCCTTCCCGGATGGTCGGAATGGAACGACCGCTATCGCGACTGCGTTCGCGGTTACTGGCGCGGCGATCCCGGGCGCGTGGGCGAGATGGCGTCGCGCCTCGCCGGCTCGGCGGACGTCTTCCGCGCCGGCGGCCGCGGCGCGCACGCGAGCATCAACTTCGTCACGGCGCACGACGGGTTCACGCTCGAGGATCTCGTGAGCTACAACGCCAAGCACAACGAGGCGAACCTCGAGGAGAACCGCGACGGCACCGACCACAACCTGAGCTGGAACTGCGGCGTCGAGGGCCCGACGGAGGACGCCTCCGTGCTCGCGCTTCGCGACCGCCAGAAGCGCAACCTCCTCGCGACCCTCGCGCTCTCGC
>JAFAGU010000385.1 GCA_019237595.1 Betaproteobacteria bacterium
AGACGCGCGACGTCCTCACGCACTCCACGATTCCCACGCTCGTCTATCGATGAGCGATCGTCCCGCGCCCGACTTCTCGCGCCCGCTCGAGGCGATGCGCGCCTCGCACGAGTGCCTGCTCGCGGGCCTGGACGAGCTCGAAGACCTCGTGAGCCGCCTTTCGCTCGAAGGAGCGGACGCGCAGGCGAGGAAAACCGCGGCCGCCGTCATGGCGCGCTTCGACGGCAAGGAGGCCATGCACGAGCCCGACGAGGACGTCGACCTCTTTCCGCTCCTCCACGAGAGCGCCGTGCGCCTCGGCCGGGGCGAGCTCCTCACGGCGCTCCGCGAGCTCGAGCTCGAGCACGCGGTGATGCGCGACGTCTATGCGCCGCTTCGGGAACAGCTCGCGGCGCTCGCCGAAGGCCGCTCGGCCCGGCTCGACGTCGAGCGCGTGGCGCGCTTCGCATGGCTCTGCCGCCGCCACATCGGCACCGAGGCTTCCGTCATCCTGCCCTTCGCCGGCGAGGCGCTCGACGAGGCGGCCCGCCAGCGCCTGGGCGAGCAGATGGCGAAGCGCCGGCGCACCGCATGAACGCTTCCATGGCGCCGCCGCTCGACGGGCCGAATCCCTCAGGGTCGGCCAGCGCCGAGCGGGAAGCCGCCGAGGGACGTTGTCCAGGTTGCGGCGCGCTGCCGGGCGCCGGCCGCTGGGGCTGGGGCGGCGGCGAGCCCGAAGCGCACGCCGAGCGCTGCCCGGTCTGCCAGCGCATCTTCGACCACTTCCCGCCGGGGAACCTGCTCCTCACCGGGCCCAAGTTCCATGCGCGGCGCGCGGAGATCCTGCGCGCGGTCCTGCGCTACTCGCGCGCGGAGAATTGGCGCTATCCCACTCGCCATGTCCTCGCTTCCGAGGTGCATGGCGAGGACGTGCTCGTTCGCACCAACGACGCGCGTCTCGTGCGCCACATCGGCGACGCGCTCGTGCGCCGGCTCGGCGGCGAGCTCGGCTACGACTATGGGCACGACGGGAAGCTGCTGACCATCCGCTGGAGGTTGTGAGAACAATTGCACGCCGGCGGCCCTGGAAACGGCCCGGGCGTGCGCTTTGTCCTATTCCGCGCTGCGGCACGCGGACTACATTGCGGGCATGCCCACCGTGCGGGAAGAGCTGCTTCGCCTCGTTTCAGAACTGCGCCGGCATTGCGAAGGCCGGAGCGCGGCGTCCCAGGCGTTCGCCGTAGTCGAGGCGCTCTCGCGGGCGATTGCGGAGAGGGCAGGCGACATGGAGGTCTGGCGGCTGGCACGGGAGATCGCCTTCAAGGCCTCCGACCTCTTCAGCGACGTGCGCCGCCAAGAAGAGTTCGTGCTCCAGCGGGTTCTCGCCGACCGCATCAATCGCCTGGAGGCTTTGATCCGGGTCGGCGAGCGCACCTGCGTGGAAAAGAGAAAAGCCTCGACCGCGTGCGAGTTCCGCCGCCGCTGGTCCGACGAGCTCCTTCTGCCCGCGGCTTAGATTCGCCGCACGGCGGGTAGCGCGCTTAAGGCCGGGCAGTCTTGGCGGAATCCTGCCAGCCGCCGCCCAGCGCCTTCATCAGGTCGACAGTAAAGGCGAGGCGGGCCTGGCGGTTGCGCACGAAGGCGAGCTCCGCGTCGTTCGCCGTGCGCTGGGCATCCAGCACCTCGAGGAAGGGCGAGTAGCCCGCTTCATAGCGCGCGTTCGAGAGCTCGAGCGACTTGCGCGCGGCGTCCAGGCGCAGCATGAGATCGGCTTCGGTCGCGCCGGACTGCTCGACGTTGATGAGGCCTTCGGAGACTTCTCGGAAGGCGGTTTCCACCGCCTTCTGGTAGCCGGCCACCGCCTGCTGCTGCCGCGCGCTCGCCTGCTCCACGCGCGCCTCGCGCCGGCCGGCGTCGAAGATCGGGAAGGCAAGCGCGTAGCCGAGCGTCCAGACGCCGGCGCCGGTCGTGAAGAGGTTCGAGAGCGCCGCGCTTTGCGCGCCGGCGGCGGCGGTGAGGCTGATCGAGGGGAAGAGCGTCGACTTCACGACGCCGATCTGCGCGTTCGCCGCCACGAGCGTCTCCTCGGCGCTGCGCACGTCGGGACGGCGGTCGAGGAGCGCCGAAGGAAGCCCGGCGGGCGGCGTCGGCGGCACCGGAAGCTTGAAGAGGTCGCCGGGGCCGACGGCGAGGCCGCTGTGCCCGGTGAGCTGCGCGATCTGGCGCTCGAGGACGGCGCGCTGGCGCTCGGTGTCGCGCTTCTGTACGAGCGCGTCGGAGAGCGCGGCCTGCGCCTGGTGCACGTCGAGCTCGGAGGCGAGCCCCGCGCTCAGCCGCGTGCGCGCGAGCTCGAGCGCCTCGCTGCGCGTGCGGATCGTCTGCTCGAGGACCGTGTTCTGCGCATCGAGCGAGCGCAGCGCGAAGTAGCTTTGCGCCACTGTGCCGGCGAGCGTGAGCGCTACGAGGTCGCGCGCGTAGCGCGAGGCGAGGAGGTTCGCGCGCGCGGCCTCGCTTCCGCGCGCGTATTTCCCCCAGAAGTCGACTTCATACGTCGTGGAGATGGAGACGGCGTTCGTTCCTCGCACCGCCGGGAAGCCGCCGACCGTG
>JAFAGU010000273.1 GCA_019237595.1 Betaproteobacteria bacterium
TGCTCGCCACGCGATTGGGCGCGGCGGCGGTCGATACGCTGGCGAAGGGCCGCCACGGCGTGCTGGTCGGCCTCATCAAGGGCGACACGGTCGTCACGCCGCTCGAAGAGATCGCCGGAAAAATGCGCCCCGCCGACGCGAGCCTCCTCGAGCTCGCGCGCACGATGGCGATCTAGGCCAGTCCCTCGAAGAGCTGCACGCTCACCGGTTCCCCGGCGGCGACCTTGCCTCGCTCGTGCTCGAGGACGATGAAGCAGTTCGCTTCGGACATCGAGCGCAGGACGCCCGAGCCCTGCTGGCCGGTCGTGCGCACGCGCCACTCGCCGCGTTCCGTGAAGAGCACGCCGCGCTGGTATTCCGTTCGTCCGGGGACCTTGCGGAGGTTCTCGGAGCAAGGCACGCGCAGGAGCGGCGGCTCGAGGTCGCCTGCTTGCCCCGAGAGGTAGAGAAGCGACGGCCGCACGAACTGGTAGAAGGTCACCATCACCGCCACCGGGTTGCCCGGCAGGCCGAAGAGGAACGCGTCGCCGATCCGGCCGAAGGCCATCGGCCGGCCGGGCCGCATGGCGATCTTCCAGAAAAGGACCTCGCCGAGCTTCGCCATGAGCTGCTTGACGAAGTCCGCCTCGCCGACCGAAACGCCGCCGGTGGTGATCACCACGTCGGCCGATCGCGATGCCTTGAAGAATGAGCTCTCGAGTTCCGGAACATTGTCTCGAACCACCCCGAGATCGACTATTTCGACTCCGAGACGCGCGAGCATCCCGTGCAGCGTGTAGCGATTCGAGTCGTAGACTTCCCCTTCCTTCAGCGCGGTGCCGATCGAGGCGAGCTCGTCGCCGGTCGAGAAAAACGCGACGCGGAGCTTGCGCTTCACGCGCACCTTGCCCATGCCGAGCGACGCGATGAGGCCGAGATCCGCCGGTCGAAGCCGCTTTCCCGGCTTCAGCACGGGGACGCCCACCTTTAGATCCTCGCCGGCGGCGCGCACGTTCTGGCCTTTCTTCTGTCCGGGCGGAATGGCGATCTGCGCGCCTTCCTTCCTCACCACTTCCTGGATCACCACCGTGTCGGCGCCCTGCGGCATCACCGCGCCCGTCATCACGCGCACGCATTGGCCGGGCCCGAGCTTGCCGCCGAAAGGCTTGCCGGCGAGGGCCGTGCCTGCTTCGGTCAGGAAGGATTCGGCGGAAGAGAGATCGGCGGAGCGGACTGCATAACCGTCCATCGCCGAGTTGTCGTGCGCGGGGACGTTGATTGCCGGGACGATCTCCTGCGCGAGCACGCGCCCGAGCGCGTCGCGCACCGGCAGCGTCTCTTCTTCCCGGAGGACTTCCAGGCAGCGCCGGATCGCCTCGCGCGCCTTGTCGACGCGCAGGGCATCGGGGTCGTAGCCGTCGAGGCAGCTGACGGTGCCCAGGATCCCGGTCATTCGCGCGCGAGCTCCTCGAGCGTGTTGATGTTGCGGAAGGCGTCGGCCTCGTCGTCGAAGCTCACTTCGACGAACTCGAGCGAGCCGTACCACGCGTCGATCTTGCGTCCCCCGCCGCGCAGGAACGCCTCGAGGTTCCCGAGCAGGTCTTTCCGCACGAGGGCGAACACGGGATGCGGCTGGTCGCCGGTCTTCGCGACCGAGAGCTGGTTCTTCCCCAGGTTTTTTTTCAGCCGCTGCACGAGGTCGCCGGGCAGGAAGGGCGAATCGCAAGGGACCGTCACCACGAGCTCGTGCGAAGCGGCTTGGAGCCCCGCGTGCAATCCCGCGAGCGGTCCGGCGAAGCCGCCGACGTCGTCGGCGACGATGCGACGACCGAATACCTCGTACGCGGCCCGGTTCTGGTTCGCGTTGATGATCACTTCATCGACTTGGGGTGCGAGGCGCTCCAGCACGTGCGCGACCATCGGCTTGCCGCGCAGGAGCTGCAGGCCCTTGTCGACGCCGCCCATGCGCCGGCCGAGACCGCCCGCGAGCACGATTCCCGAAACAGCGCTCATCGCCGCGATTCTAAAGAGTAAGCTTCGCCCATGACCGATCGCCGCTTCCTCGTGCCGTTCATCAACGCCGGGCACTTGCTCGACCACCTCGTCATGCTGGTCTTTCCCACGGTCGTGCTAGCGCTCGCGCGCGACTGGGGGCAGTCGTACTCCGAGCTTCTTCCGCTCGCGCTGGGCGGCTTCATCGCCTTCGGCGCCTTCGCCATTCCCGCCGGCTGGCTCGCCGACCACTGGAGCCGATACAAGATGATGGTCGTTTTCTTCTTCGGCATCGGGGCCTCGCTCTTCGCCACGGGCTTCGCGCAGGCGCCGTGGCAGATCGCCGCCGGGCTCACGCTGACCGGCATGTTCGCCGCGATCTACCATCCCGTGGGCATCGCGATGCTAGTGGCCGCGCCGAAGAACCTCGGCATGGCCCTCGGATGGAACGGCCTGTGGGGCAACCTCGGGCTCGCCTTTGCGGCCATCATCTCGGGCGCGCTCATGGATCTGTGGAGCTGGCGCGCCGCGTTCTTCGTTCCCGGGCTGCTCTCGATCGGCGTGGGCGCGCTCTTTCTCGCGCTCGTACCCGACCCGGGCCCCGTGGAGAAGAAGTCGAAGACCATCGGCCTGCACCTCGATGCGCGCACGATGGCGCAGATCTTCGCGATCCTCCTCATCGCGACGGCCTGCGGCGGCGTGATCTTCAACTCCACCACCGTCGCGATGCCCAAGGTCTTCGACGAGCGGCTGCGGGCGCTCACGCAGACGAACTTCGGCGTCGGCGCGCTCGTCGCCTTCGTCTACTCCGTGGCGGCGTTCGCCCAGGTGCTGATGGGCACGCTCATGAGCCGCTTCGAGATGCGCACGCTCATGATCGGCGTCGGCCTCGTGCAGATCCCGCTCCTCGCGGCGGCCGCGACGCTCGACGGCTGGCCGATGCTCGTGGTCGCGCTCCTCATGATGATGGCCATCTTCGGCCAGATCCCGCTGAACGACGGCATCGTCGGCAAGTATGTCGCGGACGAATATCGCGCGCGCGTGCTCTCCGTGCGCTACGTGGTCTCGCTCGGCGTCGCCTCGGTGGCCGTGCCGATGATCGCCCTCCTGCACCGCACGGAAGGCGGCTTCCGCAACGTCTTCATGGTGCTCGCGGCGCTCGCGCTGGCGATCCTCGTCTCGGCGTTCTTCTTCCCTTCGCGCGAACGGATGCTGCGCGCGCCGGCCGCCGCCTAGGCGAGCGCCGTCGGCCGCGGCGCGGAGCGCACCAGGCGCTCCTTGCCCGTGAAGAGCAGGTAGTGGCGGCCGCTCGCGCGGCCGAGCATCGTAAGGCCGGTTTTCCTCGCCACCGAATAGCCCATTTGCGTGAGGCCCGAGCGCGACACGAGGAAGGGGATCCTCATCTGCACGCACTTGATCACCATCTCGGAGGTGAGCCGCCCGGTGGTGTAGAAGACCTTGTCCGCGCCGTCGATCCCGTCCAGCCACATGAAGCCCGCGATCGCGTCGACCGCGTTGTGGCGGCCGACGTCCTCCACGAACATCAGGATCTCGCCCTCGAGCGTCGCGAGGGCGCAGCCGTGCACGGCGCCCGCCTGCTTGTAGATCGTCTCGTGTTTGCGCACCTTCTCGAGCAGCACGAAGAGCTTCTCGTCCGATAGCGAGACGTTCCGGTTCAATTCGACGTTCTCGATCTCCTCCATGAGGTCGCCGAACACGGTCCCCTGTCCGCAGCCCGTGGTGACGGTGCGCTTCGCGGTCTTGTTTTCCAGGTCGAGCTTGCTTCTCGTGACGACCGCGGCCGAGTCGGTTTCCCAGTCGACCTGGACCGACTCGATTTCGTCGATCGATTCCACGAGCCGCTGGTTGCGGAGGTAGCCGATGACGAGCGCCTCGGGCGCGTGGCCGAGCGTCATCAGGGTGACGAGCTCGCGCTTGTCGACGTAGACCGTCAGGGGATGCTCGCCGGCGATGGCGGTCGGCACCATCTCGCCCGACTCGTTGAACGCCTCGACGTCGAACGTGGCGGGGCGCGCGGCGTGCGTCAGCTGGGGCTTAGGCACCATGCGAGCTAGCCGCCAATGTAGGACATCTCCACTTTCCTGCCCTTCGCCGTCTGCGCGGTGCGGATTTCGGAGTAGCGGTCCTCGCGCGCCTGCCAGACCGCGGCGATTTCGTTCCGCAGCGCTTCGTCGGAAGCGCCGCCCCGCACGAGCGCCTTCAGGTCGTGCCCGCCCTGCGCGAAGAGGCAGGTGTAGAGCGCGCCCTCGGTCGAGAGGCGCATGCGCGTGCAGCTCGAGCAGAATGCCTGGGTGACCGAGGAGATGACGCCGATCTCGCCGGCGCCGTCCTTATAGCGCCAGCGCTCGGCGACCTCGCCCTCGTAGTTCGCGTCCGCTGGCTCGAGCGGCCAGCGTGCCGAGATGCGCCGAACGATCTCGGCAGAAGGCACGACGTCGTCCGTGCGCCAGCCGTTGGTGCTTCCGACGTCCATGTACTCGATGAATCGGGCAATGGTGCCGGCACCCTTGGCCCGCCAGAAGTCGGCCATGCGCTCGATCTCGCCGTCGTTGACGCCGCGCTTGACCACCATGTTGACCTTCACCGGGCCAAGGCCTGCCTCGCGGGCCGCCTCGATTCCTTCGAGGACCTTGGCGACCGGGAAATCGGCATCGTTCATGGCGCGGAATGTCGCGTCGTCGAGCGAATCGAGGCTCACCGTGACGCGGTGGAGTCCCGCCGCCTTCAGCGCGCGCGCATGGCGGGCGAGAAGCGAGCCGTTGGTCGTGAGGGTGAGCTCCGCGCCGAGCGGCGCAAGCAGCTCGATCAGGCGCGGCAAGTCGCGCCGCACGAGCGGTTCGCCGCCCGTGAGGCGGATCTTCTGCACGCCAAGCCCCACGAACACGCGCGCGAGCCGCGCGATTTCCTCGAAGCTCAGGATGGCGCCGTGGGGGAGGAAGCGGTAGCTCGCGTCGAACACCTCGCGGGGCATGCAGTACACGCAGCGAAAGTTGCAGCGGTCGGTGACCGAGATGCGCAGGTCGTGCATCCTGCGGCCGCGCGTATCGGCGAGCGTGCCGCCCGTGAAGGGCGCAGCGCGCACGGGCGCCAATGCCCCTTGCGCGCGTATTGGAATGATCGTCTTCGCCATGCGTTTTCGCTCTGAAAAATCATAGCAGACAGGGGTATAGTGCGCGCCAATGAACGAGCGTTCACACATGCCTTCGCGACGCGTCGCCGTGGTGATGCAGCGCCGCCCGATTGCGAATCGCTGGCAGTCCGAAGTCTGGGAGCCGGTGGGCGTGCTCGAGGACGAGACTCAGGGGGCGCCACGGCAGCTCGTCGATCATCCTGAGAGCGCCCAGTGGCTGCATCCCGGCTTCGAGGTGCAACTGCAGCGCTCCGAGGCCGAGGGCTACTTCCATAACGTCTCCACGGGGCAGCCGCGCGTCTTCGTCCTGTGGCGCATGGAGGAGGGCCGCGCGGTGCCGCAGTTCGTCACCGTCAGCTACGACGAGGCGAGCCGCTGGATGGACGGCGGCGAGAGCGTCGATTCCGTCGCGATGCCGGCGGACTTGCACGCGTGGGTGGCGGCGTTCGTCGAGGAGAACTATCGCCCCGAGCCGAAGAAGCGCATCAAGCCGCAATCGTTCAAGTCGCCGCGCGAGCGGACCTCGGGCTAGCGCGGCATGAGCGAGGAGAAGCAGGACTTCCTTCGCCGCTGGTCCCGCCTGAAGCGCGAGTCCGCCGCCGCGCCCTCGACGGCCAGCGGGAAAAGCGCGACTGCCGGCGAGGCGCCCGAGCTGCCGCCGATCGAGAGCCTCAGCTTCGAATCCGACTTCCGGGCGTTCATGCAATCGAAGGTCGAGGAGACGGTGAAGCGCGCCGCACTGAAGAAGCTCTTCTCCGACCCGCGCTTCAACGTCATGGACGGCCTCGATACGTATATCGACGACTACACGAAGGAAGACCCGATTCCGGAAACGCTTCTCGCGCAGCTGCGCCACGCGCGGCAGACGCTTCTGGCGCCGCAGGAGCGCGAAGCGGAAAAGGAAAGGGAAGACCGGCGGCAAGAGCAGGAGCAGGCGGCGGTCGAGCCTGCGGGCAAGAATGGCAATCCAGGACAAGACCCTCAAGCTCTGTAGCTGCAACCGCACGATGGCGCTCGATGCCGAGGCGCTCGGCCGTGCGCTGAAGACCGGTGCGCCGGTCGTGCACACCGAGCTTTGCCGGAAGGAAGCGGCGAAGTTCCAGGGGGCGCTCGGCGAACCGGAGCTTCTCGTTGCGTGCACCCAGGAAGCGCCGCTCTTCCAGGAGCTCGCGGAGGCGGCGGGTTCCAGCGCCGAGCTTCGCTTCGTCAACATCCGCGAGACGGCGGGCTGGTCGAAGGACGGAAAGGGCGCCACGCCGAAGATCGCCGCGCTTCTCGCTGCGGCCGCGCTGCCCGAGCCCGAGCCGGTGCCGAGCGTCGAGTACAAGTCCGCTGGCGAAGTCCTCGTCATCGGACCGTCGGCCGCCGCGCTCGATTGGGCGGCGCGACTGGCGAAGATCGGGCACCTCAAGCCGAGCGTACTGGTGACCCGGCTGGAGGGAGGCGAGCTTCCCTCGGAGCGCGCTTATCCCACCTGGTCGGGAGGCGACGTGCGCGTCGCCGGCTGGCTGGGCGCCTTCGAAGTCGCGTGGCAGCAGGAGAATCCGATCGACCTCGAGCTCTGCACGCGTTGCAATGCGTGCGTGCAAGCCTGCCCCGAAGGCGCGATCGATTTCACCTACCAGGTCGATCTCGAGAAGTGCAAGGGCCACCGGAAGTGCCTCGCCGCGTGCGGTGCGGTCGGCGCCGTGGACTTCGCGAGGAGCGCGAAGGAAAGAACGGAGAAATTCGACCTCGTCCTCGATCTCTCGCCGCAGCCGCTCATCCGCCTTCCGGATCCGCCCCAGGGCTACCTCGCGCCGGGCGCGGACCCGCTGGAGCAGGCGCTCGCAGCCGCGAGGCTCGCCGAGCTCGTCGGCGAGTTCGAGAAGCCGCGCTTCTTCCAGTATCGGGAAAAGATCTGCGCCCACGGGCGCTCCGGCATCACGGGCTGCACGAGCTGCCTCGACGTGTGCTCGACCGGCGCGATTCGAGGAGACGGCGACCGTGTCCGGGTTGAGCCGCACCTCTGCGCCGGTTGCGGCGGCTGCTCGACTGTCTGTCCATCCGGCGCGATGACGTACGCCTATCCGAAGCCGGCCGACATCGGCCTGCGGCTGAAGACGCTCCTCTCCACGTACCGCGAGGCGGGCGGCAAGGAGGCGTGCATCCTCTTTCACGACATGGAGGAGGGGCGCGCGCTCGTCCACGGCGCTGGTCGCCGTGCGATGCGCGGCGGGCGCGGACTGCCTGCGCGCGTGATGCCGCTCGAGGTTTTTCACGTCGCTTCCATTGGTCTGGACCTCCTGCTCGGAGCGATCTGCTACGGCGCGAGCCGTGTCACGGTCATCGCCACCGAGAGCTCGATGCACTATGTACCGACGGTTCGGCAGCAGATGCAGCTGGCGGAAAGCATCCTGAAGGAGCTCGGCTATCCGGGCGAGCATTTCGACGTCGTTTCCGAAGGCCTCGAAGACCTCCTCTGGAAAAGCGAGGCCGCGCCCGCCATACCGGCGGCGCTTTTCAATCTTTCCCCCGAGAAGCGCACGTCGCTCGATTTCGAGCTCGATCACCTTGCGAAGAACGCGCCGACCCCCAAGGAAGTCGTTCCGCTCGCGAAAGGCGCGCCCTTCGGCACGCTCGAGATCGACAAGGCGGCCTGCACGATGTGCAAGGCCTGCATCGGCGCCTGCCCGGAATCGGCACTCATCGACGCGACCGAGACGCCGGCGCTTCGCTTCGTCGAGCGAAATTGCGTGCAGTGCGGCCTGTGCGAGAAGACCTGTCCCGAGGATGCGATCAAGCTCGTCCCGCGCCTGCTCTTCGGGCCGCGCGCGAAGGAAGCGGTGGTCCTCAACGAGGCGGAGCCCTTCAATTGCGTGCGCTGCGGCAAGCCCTTCGGGACGCGCCAGATGGTGGAAAGCATGGCGAAGCGGATCGGCGGGCACTCGATGTTCGCCGGCACCGGCCTGCGGCGCCTGCAGATGTGCGGCGACTGCCGTGTCGTCGACATGATGGACAACAAGGGCGAAGCGACGATCTTCGACTACCGCAAGTGAGCGGACCCGCCGGCACGCCGATGCAGTTTGTCGAGGCGCTTCCGCCCGAGGAGGCGGCGCGCGCCAACTTCTACGCCTTGCTCGCGCGTCTCTTCTATGCGCCGCCGGACGAGCCGCTGCTGCGCTCCATAGCCGGAACGCGCGAGGCCGATGAAGAAGACGGCGGCATCGGCCGCGCCTGGCGCGAGCTCGCGGAGGCCGCGGTCAGCGCCGATGCCGAAGCCGTGCGCGAAGAGTACGACTGCGCCTTCGTCGGCACCGGGAAATCCCCGGTAACGCTTTACACGTGCGCTTATTCCGTTCGCTATACGAACGAAGCGCCGCTCGTGGAGCTCCGCCGCGAGCTTTCCGCGCTCGGGTTGGCGAAGCGCGAAGGCGCCGGCGAGCCCGAAGACCACGTCGCGGCGCTCTGCGAGGTGATGCGCCACCTGGTCTCCGAGCGATCCGCTGATCTCGCCCTGCAAAAGCACTTCTTCGAGCGATGGATGTGGCCCACCGCGGAGCCGTTGTGCAACGCAATACAGCGATCGGAACTGACGCGCTTCTACAAGCGCGTCGCGGCCTTGTTGCTCGAGCTATGCACGCTCGAACATGCCGCTTTTGAAATGCTCTAGAATCGTCGCGAGAAGCAAGCACTATCGCCACAGATCACAACCGCCCAGCCACGGGCCGGGCGATGACGAAGGAGGAGGCCGTATGAGCCAACGCGCGAAGCGCCTTTCCCGGCGCAATTTCCTTTTGACGGTCGGTGCAGGCGGCGCAGCCACGGCCGCGGCGATTGCCGTCACGAAGAAATCCTCCCCCGCCCCGGCGGCCTCGAAGGACAAGCGCGCGACGCGCGGCTACGAGGCGAGCGAGCACGTCCATAGCTACTACCGCACGACGAAGGTCTGAGGAGACGCGCATGCTGCTCACGAGAAAGTCGTCCACGGTCCCGGGTTCGCAGCCGCGCCTATCGCGCGGGCTGGCGGGAGTCGTCGCGAAGACGATGGACCGGCGCACCTTCCTCCGGCGCTCGGGCTTCACCGCCGGCGCGGCGGCGGTCGCCTCGCAGCTTCCCTACGGCGTGATCGGCCGGGCCGAGGCGGCGCAGGAGCAGAAGAAGGTGGAGGTGAAGCGCACCGTCTGCACGCATTGCTCGGTGGGCTGCGCGATCGACGCGGTGGTCGAGAACGGCGTCTGGGTGAGGCACGAGCCGGTGTTTGACTCGCCGCTCAACCTCGGCTCGCACTGCGCCAAGGGCGCGTCCATCCGCGAGCACGGCATCAGCCACGACTCGCACCGCCTCAAGTCGCCCATGAAGCTCGAGGGCGGCAAGTGGAAGAAGATCTCGTGGGACCAGGCGCTCACGGAAATTTCCCAGAAGCTCGCCGCCATCAAGAAAGAGAGCGGGCCGGACGCCACCTTCTGGATCGGCTCGTCCAAGCACAGCAACGAGCAGGCCTACCTCCTTTGCAAGTGGGTGCGCTTCTTCGGCACGAACAACACCGACCACCAGGCCCGCATCTGCCATTCCACGACGGTCGCCGGCATCGCGAACACGTGGGGCTACGGCGCGATGACCAACTCCTACAACGACGAGCAGAACTCCAAGTGCCTGCTCTTCTTCGGCTCGAATGCCGCCGAGGCGCATCCGGTGTCGATGCTGCATACGCTGCACGCCAAGGAGAACGGCGCCAAGGTGATCGTGGCCGACCCGCGCTACACGCGCACCGCCGCCAAGGCGGACAAGTACGTCCGCGTGCGCTCGGGCTCCGACGTCGCGTTCCTCTTCGGCCTGCTCTACCACATCTTCAAGAACGGCTGGGAGGACAAGCAATACATCCGCGACCGCGTCTACGGCATGGACAAGGTGCGCGAGGAGGTGATGGCGAAGTACACGCCGCAGGCGGTCTTCGAGGTCACCGGCGTGCCGGAGCAGGAGATGTACGAAACGGCGAAGATCCTCGCCGAGAACCGCCCGGGCTTCATCATCTGGGCGATGGGCCAGACGCAGCACACGAACGGCAACGCCATCGTGCGGGCGAGCGCGGTACTCATGCTCGCGCTCGGCAACGTCGGACGCTCGGGCGGCGGCACCAACATCTACCGCGGCCACGACAACGTGCAGGGCGCGACCGACATCGGCCCGAACCCTGACTCGCTCCCGGGCTACTACGGCCTCGCGCCGGGGTCGTTCGCCCACTGGGCGAGGGTGTGGAACGTGGACCTCGGGTGGCTGAAGAAGCAGTACGCCTCCGAGGCACTGATGGGCAAGCCGGGCATCACGGTCTCCCGGTGGATCGACGCCGTCACGGAGAATCCCAACAACCTCGACCAGGACAACAACGTCCGCGCGGTCGTCTACTGGGGCCACGCGCCTAACTCGCAGAATCGCGGCCTCGAGATGCTCGAGGCGATGAAGAAGCTCGACCTGATGGTCGTGATCGACCCGTACCCGTCCGCGACCGCGGCGATGTTCGCAATGGCGAAGAAGGACGGCGCGTACCTCCTGCCCGCCGCGACGCAGCTCGAGTGCGCAGGAAGCGTCACCGCCTCCAACCGCTCCGTCCAGTGGCGCGAGCAGGTGATCGAGCCGATGTTCGACTCGCGCACCGACCACATGATCATGTACCAGCTCGCCGAGAAGCTCGGCTTCGCCGACCAGCTCCTCGGCAAGAAGGACGGCAAGCAGAACATCAAGCTCGTGAAAGGCAAGGGCGGCATGCTCGAGCCCGACATCGAGGACATCACGCGCGAGTTCAACAAGGGGTCCTGGACGATCGGCTACACCGGCCAGTCGCCCGAGCGCCTGCAGGCCCACATGCGCAACATGCATGCCTTCGACGTGAAGACGCTTCGCGCCAAGGGCGGCAAGGATGCGAAGACGGGCTATGACCTGACCGGCGACTACTTCGGCCTGCCGTGGCCCTGCTATGGCACCGCCGCGATCAAGCATCCGGGCTCGCCCAACCTGTACGACACGAGCAAGCACGTCATGGACGGCGGCGGAACGTTCCGCGCGAACTTCGGCGTGGAGCGCGACGGCGTGGACCTCCTCGCGGCCGACGGCATCTGCTCCAAGGGCTCGGAGATCACCACGGGCTACCCGGAGTTCGACCACGTGCTCCTCAAGAAGCTCGGCTGGTGGGACGACCTCACGGAAGAGGAGAAGAAGGAAGCGGAAGGCAAGAACTGGAAGACCGACCTCTCGGGCGGCATCCAGCGCGTCGCGATGAAGCATGGCTGCCATCCGTTCGGCAACGCGCGGGCGCGCGCGGTCGTCTGGAACTTCCCCGACGGCGTGCCGCTGCACCGCGAGCCGCTCTATACGCCCAGGCCCGAGCTCATCGACAAGTGGCCGACGCACGACGACGTGAAGACGCTCTGGCGCGTTCCGACCCTCTTCAAGACGGTGCAGCAGAAGAACAAGGACGCGGTGAAGCAGTTCCCGCTCATCCTCACCTCCGGGCGCCTCGTCGAGTACGAGGGCGGCGGCGACGAGACGCGCTCCAACCCGTGGCTCGCCGAGCTGCAGCAGAACAACTTCGTGGAGATCAACCCCAAGACGGCGCTCGACCGCAACATCAGGAACGACGACTGGGTCTGGGTGAGCACGCCCACGGGCGCCAAGCTCAAGGTGAAGGCGCAGGTCACCGAGCGCGTCGGCCCCGATACGTGCTTCATCCCGTTCCACTTCGCCGGCTGGTGGCAGGGTCAGGACATGCTGCCCTACTACCCGGAGGGCGCCGCGCCGATCGTGCGCGGCGAGGCCGTGAACACGGCGACGACGTACGGCTACGACCGCGTCACGCTGATGCAGGAAACCAAGACCACGCTTTGCCAAGTGGCGAAGGCCTGAGGAGGCGACCATGGCGAGAATGAAGTTCCTCTGCGACGCCGAGCGCTGCATCGAGTGCAACGGCTGCGTCACGGCGTGCAAGCAGGAGAACGAGGTGCCCTGGGGCGTGAACCGCCGCCGCGTCGTGACCATCAACGACGGGGTCGTCGGCGCCGAGAAGTCGATCTCGGTCGCCTGCATGCACTGCTCGGACGCGCCGTGCATGGCGGTGTGCCCGGTCGATTGCTTCTACCGCACCGAAGACGGCGTGGTGCTGCACGACAAGGACCTCTGCATCGGCTGCGGCTATTGCTTCTACGCGTGCCCTTTCGGCGCGCCGCAGTTCCCGCAGGCGGGCGCCTTCGGCCTGCGCGGGAAGATGGACAAGTGCACGTTCTGCGCCGGCGGCCCCGAGCCCGACCGCAGCGAAGCGGAGTTCCAGAAATACGGCCGCAACCGGCTCGCGGAAGGCAAGCTGCCCGCCTGCGCCGAGATGTGCTCGACGAAAGCGCTCCTCGGCGGCGATGGCGACGTGATCGCCGACATCTACCGCGACCGCGTGCTTCGCCGCGGCAAGGGCTCGGAAGTCTGGGGCTGGGGCACGGCCTACGGGCCCGGCAAGCCGGGCGCCGCGCCGGCGCAGCCGAGGAAGTCCTGACATGAAGAAGCTCCTCTTCGTCATGGGGGCGCTCTTCCTCGTTTCCGCTTGCACCGAGCGGCAGCAGGTGATCGACCAGGCCTCGGAGAAGCGCTACCAGGGCAAGCGGGACACGCAGCCCTGGGACAACGATCCGCTCGCCTACGCCAAGGCGGCGCCCAACAGCTTCGCCGCGCCCAGCTGGAACAAGGGCGACCGGGCGAGCTGGGAGACGCAGATCAAGGCGCGCAACGAGCGGCAGAACGAGAACAAGCGCATCGGCGACTAGCCGGGCGCTCGAGCAGGAGGAGTCATGCAAGGCATCACCAGGCTCATCGCCGCCTTCTCAGCCGCGGCGCTGATCGCCGGCCCGGCGGCCGCCCAGGCGCCGGCGGAGCAAAAGGCCGACGAAGTTCCCTCGCCCCAGCAGGCGGAGCGCGAGCGCGCCGCCGCGCAGCCCGGCAACAACGCGCCGGTCTGGAAGGAAGTGCGCTCCGGCCAGCCCAATTACACCAGCATCCCCGGCCGCGAGACCGACGTCCTCATCCAGCCGGGGGCGCGCTTTCCCGGCCAGTCGCACTTCTCCACCGCTGGCGAGGCGTGGCGCCAGTTCCGGAACGGCGTCGTCACCTTCTACGGCGGGTGGCTCGTCGTGCTCGTCCTCGTGGCAATCCTCGCCTTCTACTTCGCCAAGGGACCGGTCAAGCTGCACGAGCCCCCAACCGGCCGCCTCATGTTGCGCTTCACCGACTTCGAGCGCATCGTGCATTGGTCCACGGCGATCAGCTTCTGCATCCTCGCCGTGTCCGGGCTCGTCATGCTCTTCGGCAAGCACCTCCTGCTGCCGCTCATCGGCGCGACGCTCTTCGCCTGGCTGACGATGCTCGGCAAGAACCTGCACAACTTCGTCGCCCCATTCTTCATCGTTTCGGTGGTCGTGATGGTGATCATCTGGCTGCGCGACAACCTGCCGCGGGCGGTGGACCTGCAATGGCTGAATCCGGCGAAGGTCTGGGGCTTCTTCGCGCACAGCGAGCACATCCCGTCGGGCCGCTTCAACGGCGGCGAGAAGATCTGGTTCTGGGCGGGCGTCCTCGGCCTGAGCATCGTCATGGCCTGGAGCGGCCTCGTGCTCCTCTTCCCGAACTTCGACCAGACGCGCGCCGCGATGCAGGACGCGTGGGTCTGGCACGCCTCGGCGGCGATGCTCTACATCTGCGCCTCGCTGGGCCACATCTACATGGGCACCATCGGCGTCGAGGGCGCGTACGGCAACATGCGCAACGGCTACACCGACGAGACCTGGGCGAAGGAGCACCACGAGCTCTGGTACCTCGAGCACAAGGGCGACCGCCGCGTGGGCGGGACCGGCGGGGCCGTCCCGGCCGGCGCGCCGCACATGAAGGAGAACGCATGAAGAAGATCCTCGCCGCGCTCCTCGTGGGCGCCCTCGCGGGCGCGCTCGCCGCGCACGCCAAGCTGCCGCCGCCGACGGAGGAGCAGAAGGCCGCGGCCAAGGCGAAGGCCGAGAAGGATGCCGCGGATGCCGCCAAGGCCAACGCCGACCTCGCCAAGGCGCAGGACAGGGCAGTCGCGAACTACAAGAAGCACCAGGGCGCGGCCCAGAAGAAGTGAGCCGCTTTCTCGCAGCGGCGGCACTCGTCGCGCTCTCGGCCTGCCAGAGCCTGCCGGGCAGCGGCCCGAGCGCCGTAGCCAGCCTCCAGCCGACCACGAAGGGCAAGGCTTCGGGCACCGTCACGTTCACGCAGGTAGCGGAGAACCGCGTCCGCGTCACTGGCACCGTCACGGGCCTTGCGCCCGGCCGCGAGCACGGCTTCCACATCCACGAGGCCGGGGATTGCAGCTCAGGCGACGGCATGAGCGCCAAGGGGCACTTCAATCCCTTCGCGAAGCCGCACGGCAACCCGATGGCGGGCGAGCATCACGCGGGCGACCTGCCGGCGCTCAAGGCGGACGCAACCGGCACGGCGACCGTGGACGCCCAGATCGAGGGCATCAGCGTCGCGCCGGGGCCGGCGAGCATCGTCGGGCGCGGGCTGATCGTCCACGCCGACCCCGACGACTACAAGACCCAGCCCACGGGCAACGCAGGCGCGCGCATCGCCTGCGCCGTGATCCAGAGGACCTGAGCGTTCAGGAGGGCGGGACGTAGCCCTCGACGATGAGGAGGCTCCCCCGCGAGGCCTTCTGGCGCATCCCGATGAGCGGCCGGTACTCGGGCGAGTCGTACCACTTGCGCGCGTGCTCGACCGAAGGAAACTCCAGCACGACGATGCGCTTGGGCGACCACGCCCCTTCGAGGGGCTGCATCTTGCCGCCGCGGACGATGTAGCGTCCTCCGTACTGCGCGATGGTGGCCGGGACCCGCTTGCCGTATTCCGCGAACGCCGCGGGGTCCGTGACCTCGATGTCGCCGATGACGTATCCCTTCATGGATCCTCCTCCTAGGCGATGAGCCGCAGCGCGAATCCTACGGCGGCGCAGGCGGCGATGACCGGGATGACCCCGGCCTTGTAGCGAAACAGGGCGAGGAGCGCGGCGGCGCCGATGAGCGCCGCGACGCCGTCGAAGCCGCCGCCGAACCCGCGAGGCCAGAGCACGTGGTAGGCGAAGAAGAGCGCCAGGTTCAGGATGACGCCCACCACCGCCGCCGTGATGCCGGTCAGCGGCGCGGTGAACCTGAGGTTGCCGTGCGTCGTCTCGATGAACGGAGCGCCGAGGAAGATGAAGACGTAGGACGGCAGGAAGGTGAAGAACGTGGCGACGCACGCGCCGGCGATGCCGGCGAGGGTGAGCGCGTCGGGCCCGAACACCGCTTTCGTCCAGGCCCCGACGAAGCCGACGAAGGCGACGACCATGATGAGCGGCCCGGGCGTCGTCTCGCCGAGCGCGAGGCCATCGATCATCTGCGCCGCGGTGAGCCAGCCGTAGTGCTCGACCGCCCCCTGGTACACGTAGGGCAGCACGGCGTAGGCGCCGCCGAAGGTGAGGAGCGCCGCCTTCGTGAAGAACCAGCCCATCTGCGTGAGCGTGCCGTCCCAGCCGGCGGCCGCCCACAGCGGGACGAGGGCGAGCGCCCAGATCGCGAGCGAGACGCCGAGGAGCGTCCAGAGCCGCGCCCAGGAGAAGAGCGCGTGCGGCGGCGTCGGCGTGTCGTCGTCGATGAGCGCCGGGCCGTAGCTGGATTTCGCGTTTTGATGGGAAGAAAGAGTGAAGACGCCCGGGGCAAAATGACTCCCGGCAAGACCGACCAGGCCGGCGCCGACCACGATGGCGGGGAAGGGCACATCGAGCGCGAAGATCGCGATGAACGCCGCAGCGGCGATTCCCCACAGCCAGGCGTTCTTGAGCGCCCGGGACCCGATGCGATGCGCGGCCGAAAGCACGATCGCGACGACCGCGGGCTTGATGCCGTAGAAGAGCCCGGCCACCAGGGGAACCTCGCCGAACGCGAGGTAGATCCAGGAGAGCGCGATCAGGATGAAGACCGACGGCAGCACGAAGAGCCCGCCGGCGACGAGGCCGCCCCAGGTGCGGTGCATGAGCCAGCCGATGTAGGTGGCGAGCTGCGTGGCCTCGGGGCCCGGCAGCACCATGCAGTAGTTGAGCGCGTGCAGGAAGCGTCCCTCCGAGATCCAGCGGCGGCGCTCGACGAGCTCCTGGTGCATGATCGCGATCTGCCCGGTCGGGCCGCCGAAGCTGATGAACCCGAGCTTGAGCCAGAAGCGCAGCGCCTCGCGGAAGGCGACGGCGGGCGGCGGGGAGGAGGGCGCGTTCACCGGCCGAGGGAAGGCAGGCAGGCGTTGCGGCCGTCGGGCGACTGGACGATCCGCACGGAGACGCCATAGAGCCGCCGCAGCGAATCCTCGCGGATGACTTCCGCCGGCGCGCCGAGCTCCAGCACGCGCCCTTCGCCGAGGAGGAGCGCCCGCCCGGCGGCGAGGAAAGCATGCCCGGGATCGTGGCTCGAGAAGAGGACGGCGATGCCCTGTTCGGCGAGCGCGCGCATCCGGCCGAGCACGCGCACCTGGTTGCCGTAGTCGAGGCTTGCCGTGGGCTCGTCCATCACGAGCACCCTCGGCTCCTGAGCGAGCGCGCGCGCGACGAGCGCGAGCTGCCGCTCGCCGCCCGAGATCTCGGTGACGGGCTTCTCCGCGAGCGCCGCGATGCCGAGCGATTCCAAGGCGCGCTCGGCGACGGAAAGGTCTTTCCGGGTGGGCGAGGAAAAAACCCCAACATGCGCGGTGCGCCCCATCAGCACGAACTCCCGCACGCTGTAGGCGAAGTAGGCTGCCGCGCCCTGGGGCACGTATCCGAGCTGCCTCGCCACGGCGGCTCTCGGCAGCGAAGCGAGCGGCCGGCCTTCGAGAAGCACTTCGCCGGCGAGCGACGGGACCAGCCCGAGGAGCGTGCGAAGCAGCGTGGTCTTGCCGCCGCCGTTCGGCCCGATCACGCACATCGTCTCGCCCGCTTCCAGGGCGAGCGAAACCCCGCTGCCGATCGTGCGGCCGGGGAAGCCGAAGGCGAGCGAGCGCGCCTCGAGCGCTGTCCCGACCGTCACCACGGTCGCCTCGAGCGGGCGAAGAGCCACAGGAAAAACGGCGTCCCCGCGAGCGCGGTCAGCACGCCGGGGGGGACCTCGATGCCCGCGATCGTGCGGCAAAGCGTGTCGACCGCGAGCAGGAACGCCGCGCCGAGGAGCATCGCGAGCGGGAGCAGCCGCCCGACGTCCGGCCCCACGAGGAGCCGCGCGGCGTGCGGCACGAGGAGGCCCACCCAGCCGATGATGCCGCTGATCGCCACCGCCGAAGCCGTCATGAGGGTCGCTGCGGCGACGACGATTGCGCGCAGCTTGCGGGTGTCGGCGCCGAGCGCGCGCGCCTCGTCGTCGGGCAGCGCGAGGAGGTTCATGCGCCAGCGAAGGAGCAGCATCGGCGCGAGGCCGGCGAGCGCGAGCGGCGCGGCGACCGCAAGGTCGCGCGGCGCGATCGCGGCGAGGCTGCCGAGCAGCCAGTACGTGATCGCAGGCAGCTGGTTATAGGGATCCGCGAGGTACTTGAGGAGCGCGATCGCCGACCCGAGCAGCGTGCCGATCACCACGCCGGTGAGCACGAGCCCGAGCAGCGGATCGTGGCCGCGCAGGCGCGAGCCGACGCCGTACACCAGGCCTACGGCCGCGAGCCCGCCTGCAAAGGCGAACGCCTGTATGAGCAGGGCATTGAACGAGAAGAAGATGCCGATTACCGCGCCGAGCGCCGCGCCGGTCGAGACGCCGAGGATGTCGGGCGAGACGAGCGGGTTGCGGAACATTCCCTGGTACGCCGTGCCGGCGGCGGCGAGCGAAGCGCCGACGAGGATGGCCGCGAGCACGCGCGGGGCGCGGACCTGCAGCACGACGGTTTCGACGTTCGGGCTCGTCGCCTTGCCCACGAGGAGCGAGAAGAGGTCCGCTAGCGGGACGGGGAAGCGCCCGACCGAAAACGCGACGAGCGCGAGCAGGACGAGCGCGCCGCCGGCCGCGACATAGATGGGCGTGCGGGTCAAAGGGCGGGTCATGGGTGCGAAGCACGCGGGTGTTTGCTCCGGCTTCGCGCGGCCTCGAGCGTATTTAATGGACCGGCCGGCTCGATGTAAAGTCCTGCCTCCCGCAGGAAAACAAGGTGGATCTTGCATAACGTGCTCGGCGCTCTCGGGGAGCTCCGTCTCTGGGAAATCGTCGTCCTCAGCCTCCGCGTGAGCCTGAGCGCGGTCGCGCTCGCCACGATCGCCGGCCTTCCCCTGGGCGCGGCGCTCGCGGTGGGGCGCTTCCCCGGCCGGCATGCGGTGGTCGTGGTGCTCAATGCGCTCATGGGCCTGCCCCCCGTGGTCGTCGGCCTCGCCGTCTATCTGCTCCTGTCGCGTGCGGGGCCGCTTGGCGGCCTGGGACTTCTCTTCACGCCGGGAGCGATGGTCGTCGCCCAGACGCTCCTCATCCTGCCGATCATCGCGGCGCTTTGCCGCCAGTCGGTCGAAGACGCCTGGCGCGAATACGACGAGCAGCTGCGCTCCCTCGGCGTGCACGGAATGCGCGCCGCGGCGACTGTGCTCTGGGACATCCGCTTTTCGCTCCTCACGGCCGTGCTCGCGGGCCTGGGCCGTGCGAGCGCGGAGGTGGGCGCCGTGATGATCGTCGGCGGCAACATCGACGGCGTCACGCGCGTCATGACGACCACCATCGCGCTCGAGACGTCGAAGGGAGACTTGCCTCTTGCCCTGGGGCTCGGGATCGTGCTGGTGGCGATCGTCCTCGCCATCAACGCGGCCGCCTACCTCGTCAAGGAAGCGGCGCAGCGAAAGTACGGATGATCCTCCCGCTCTCTCTCGAAGCCGTAGCTTACGGGGTGGGCCAAAAGCCGATCATCACCCCGCTTTCGCTCGAGCTCTCGGCTGGGGCGAGCACGATCTTGCTCGGGGCCAACGGCGCGGGCAAGAGCGTGCTGATGCGCCTCATGCATGGACTCCTCTCGCCGACCGCCGGGCGGGTCGTGTGGCATGAACCCGAAGCTGCGAGGCAGCGCCGCCTGCAGGCGATGGTGTTCCAGCGCCCGGTGATGCTTCGCCGCTCGGCGCTCGAAAACGTGCGCTACGTGCTGCGCGCTGCCGGCGAGGATGCTTCGGATTCGCGCGCCCTGCAGGCCCTCGACGAAGTAGGGCTGCGTCATGTTGCGAGCCAGCCGGCGCGGGCGCTTTCCGGCGGCGAGCAGCAGCGCCTTGCGCTCGCCCGCGCGTGGGCGCTCCATCCCGAGGTGCTCTTCCTCGACGAGCCGAGCGCGAGCCTCGATCCCAGCGCCACGCGCGAGATCGAGGCCCTCGTCCAGGCCTTCGATGCGGCGGGCACCAAGATCATCATGGCCACGCACAACCTCGGCCAGGCGCGGCGCCTCGGCGACGAGGTCCTTTTCTTGCACCAGGGGCGGCTGGTGGAGCGCGCCCCGGTCGAGGCTTTCTTCACCCGGCCGGCTTCGCCGGAGGCGGCGGCCTTCATCCGGGGAGAACTACCGTGGGTCTGATGCGCCTCGTGCTTGCCGCGCTGTTGTCGGTGTCGTTCTCTCTTTACGGCGCCGAGCGCTACATCACCGTTGCCTCCACGACGTCCACCGAACAGTCGGGACTGTTCAAGTACCTCCTGCCGATCTTCGAGCAGCAGACCGGCATCCAGGTGCAGTACACCGGCACGCGCGACCTGAACAGCATCCTGACGACACGCGTCCAGGCGGGCAATCCGCCCGAAGTGGCGGCACTGCCCAATCCCGGCGCGATGGCCCAGTTCGCGCAATCGGGCAAGCTGGTCGACCTGTCCAGCATCGTCGACCAGAACACCATGAAGCAGCAGTACGCGCCCGACTGGCTGACCCTGGGCACGGCCGGCGGCAA